>NZ_JBITEO010000014.1:0-184661 GCF_044455245.1 Streptomyces sp. NPDC051310 | reverse complement strand
GTTTGGGGGGTTAAATCCGGGGGGCGGGGGGTTCGGGGGGGGGGTGTAGTGGGGGGGTAAAAAACCATTTCCCTACAGGGCCGGCGCCGAGGGGCTCGGGTGCCGTACGGCACCCGAGCCCCGAGCTTTCAACACCATCTACCGGCCGGCTCGAGCCGGCCTTCGTTTTCCGCTGCGGTCCGCCCGGGAGGGCGGAGGAGCGGGGATCGCGGTTGCGTGACCGGGGACCACCTTCCAATCCGGGGCCTGCGGTACCCGAGCGGGTGTTTCTCTCGCCCGGGCGATCCTGATGGCGTCTGCTCCTTACTGTTTCGATCAACCACTTCTACTGCTGCAACATGCGGGTACTTCTGTGCGACCCCTGGGGCCGCTCGGCCCGACAGCCAGCGAAGGGACCCCAGGTTTCCGGCCCCATCACTCCACTGTCGTTCCGCACCTGCTTGCACGGCAGTTCGTCTCTGCCGTGCCATCCATGACTTCCTGGCTACGGGTAAAACACTAACCCCGACGGAGCGGCATGTCTACCTTGGCCACGACAGATTTTTATGAGCGCCCGTGAGGGTATTTCTATGCCCGCTACAACCACCGCCGACCGGGCGGCGCCCGGCTGACGCCACCCCCGGCGCCTTGTGCGCGCCCGTGGGCGGGCGGGTCGGACGGCCGGACGGCCGGACGGCCGGACGGCCGGACGGCTCGGAACGGTCCGGCCGGGCGAGGCGCACCGGGTCGTCGCGGTCGGGATGCGACGTGCGGCGCTGTGTCCGGGGCGGCGGTGGTTCTGGTCGTCCCGTGGTGGGCCGCCCACGATCCGCGCGGCCGGCCGGAGAAGCCCGCTCCCCCGGCCTCGTCGGAAAAAAATTGCGCGGAGGGCGGCAACCACCCGTCCACTTGCGCGTCGTGCGGGATGAAGAGGCGTGATCCCGCGCCCCCGTACCCCCTGGAGAACCCACCGTGCCCCCTCTGAAGCACGCAGTCGTCACCGCCGCCGCCACCGCCGCACTGGCTGCCGTCGCCGTGCCCGCGTGGGCGGCCGCCGGACCGAGCGCGACCCCCTCGGCAGCGCCGACGCCGGCGAGCAGCAGCGTGCCGTCCGCCGCGCCGTCCGCCGCGCCATCGGCCGCGCCCAGCCTGCCGGCGACCGCCACCCCGTCGGCCGTCCCGACCCCGGCCCCGGCCACCAGCAGCGCCCCCGGCGCCCCGCGGCCTTCCGCCGGGCCGGAGCTCGCGCATACTGGTGGCGCGAGCGCCACCGACATCGCCATGGGGGCCGGTGCCGCCGGGCTCATCGCGCTCGGGGCGGGAACCCTGTTCGTCGTCCGGCGGCGCGCCCATCGCTGACGTGCTCGACCCGAGGAACCCCGTGCTGCACCCCGCACTGCCGTTCCGCCCCGCCGCGCCCGGATTGCCCCGGGTGCGGCCGGACGGCGGGTGGGGCCTGCGTGCCGCACTCCGCGTACTGCTGCGCCGTGACGGGGCGGCCCCGCCGGTCGATCCCCCGCGGCCGACGGGCCCGTACGTCCCCGTTGGTCCGTACGGCACCGCAGCGGTCTCCCCGCCACCCACCGTCACGGAGCTGTACCACGCCCACCGTCTGGGGATGGTGCGTCTGGCCGTGCTGCTCGTCGACGACGTCGCCACCGCCGAGGACGTCGTCCAGGACGCCTTCACCGCCCTCTACCGGCGCCACGGCGAGCACATCACCGAGGTCGACAACGCTCTGGGATACCTGCGCACCGCTGTCGTCAACACCTCCCGTTCGGTGTTGCGGCGCCGCCGGACCGCCCGGGCCTGGACGCCGCCCGCCCCGACGGACGTACCGTCCGCCGAGGAGCACGTCGTGCTGGACGAGGCGCATCGCGAGGTACTCGCCGCGCTCGGCCGGCTCACCCCGCGTCGCCGCCAGGTGCTCGTCCTGCGGTACTGGGCCGATCTCAGCGAGGCGGAGATCGCCCGGGCACTGGGGATCAGCCGGGGTGCGGTCAAGTCGAACGCCAGCCGCGCCCTGGACGCGCTGGAGCGGATCCTGGAGGGACGGATATGACGGCCGACGGCGAACGCGAACGTCTCGTCGAGCGCCGGCTCCGGCAGGCGCTCGAGGCCCGTGCGGAGTCGGTGAACCTGCGTGATCTGCGTCCCGCCGCGCCGCCGCGACGCCCGGCCCGCCGGCCGTCATGGTGGCAGGGGCCGCCGGCGTACCGGCTGCGCCTCGTCGGCGTGGCGGGGCTCGCGGCGGCGGCCGTGGCCGGGGTCGCCCATCTGATGGCCCCGGAACCGGCCGCCCCGCGTCCCGTTCCGCCGGCCGATCCTCCCAGGGTCGTTGAGCCGACCCCGGGCCCGGACCGGAGCGCGACCCCGAGTCCGGCCCCGAGCCCCACCGCTGTGCCGACGGTCCGGCCGAGCGTCAGCGTGCCCGCGAACGGGTTCCCGCCGCCGTCCGCCACCCCCACGCCGGGCGCCACCTGACTTCCGGCGTCACCCGTCCTCCGGCATGGTGGGCGGGTGGCGCCGGAACCGCCGTACGACGGCCGGCCCGGAGTCCTGGGCCGGTTCGGCACAGCGGCAGCGCCGGTCCCACGGCAGCGCGACGGCAGGCGGTGCCGCCGGTCGTGGGTGGTGCCCCGGGGGTGCGGAGTGCGCCGGAACCCGTTTCGGGTGCCGCCCCCGCGCCTTTACTGTGGCGCGATGATGACTCAGGTGATCGTTGTCAACGGTGGTTCCAGCTCGGGGAAATCCGGGATCGTCCGGTGTCTGCAGGCAGTTCTCCCGGACCCGTGGCTGGCGCTCGGGACGGACACCCTGGTCGAGGCGATGCCCGCGTCCTTGCAGGCGTCGGACGGCGGGATCGAATTCGCTCCGGACGGAGAGGTGGTCGTCGGTCCGGAGTTCCGCACACTGGAAGCGGCGTGGATCGAGGGGGTCGCCGCGATGGCCCGTGCCGGCGCCCGGGTCATCGTCGACGAGGTCTTCCTCGGCGGAGCGTACTCACAGCGGCGATGGCAGAAGGCCCTGGACGGACTGCACGTGTTGTGGGTCGGCGTCAGGTGTGACGCGGCGGTGGCCGCGGCCCGTGAGGTCGCACGGGGCGACCGGACCATCGGGATGGCTGCGTCCCAGGCGGACGTGGTCCACCGGGGCGTGGCCTACGACCTGGAGGTGGACACCACCCAGGCGGAGGCGATGGACTGCGCCCGGGCCATCGCCGCGCGGGTCAGGTGATCGACGGCCGCTCCGTCCGCCGCCGGGCCGCACCTGCGGCCGGCCGGCGGCCCGGCAGTCGGTGACCGAGGCGCGGCTCCAGACACCGGCGGCGGCGCCCGGCACGCGGACAGGCGAACCGTCGCGGTGCAGCAGCCGAACCGGGTGGTGGGGCCGCGCGGGGCGGTCAGCTCGGCTGTCACGAGCGCCGGTCGGGTGGCCGATGACGATGCCGCGGTGGCCCATGCGGCCCTGCTTCTGTGAAGGCGCCGGTCAGAGGCGGGAGCGATCACCTGTTCGGGCTACTGAAGGGGCTGAGCGGACGCATGTCCCCGTAACGTCGGAGCGCGGCCGCCCAGCGGCCTGAAGGGAGGCTGGATCATGTTTCAGCGTTCCGCACTCGTAGGTGCGCTCCTCGCGATCGCTTCGATCGTTCCCACGGCGGGCATTGCCCAGGCTCAGGACCTGGACTGCCGCGACTTCGTCTACCAGGAAGACGCGCAGGCCGTGTTCAACAGCAACCGGACCGATCCCCACCGCCTCGACGAGGACCAGGGCCAGGGCCAGGACGACGGAATCGCCTGCGAGTTGCTCCCCCGGCGGCCCGCGTCCGTTGCTCCGCGGCCCGACAGCCCCGTGTCCCCCACCGCGACTCCGACCCGCGGCGTCCGCGGCGGGCTGGGTGGCTCCGCACCATCCGGGCCCACCGGCTGGCAGACCGGCATGGGGCTGACGCTCGCGGCAGGCGCGGCACTCGCAGCCGGCTGCACGCTGATCCGGCGGCGCCACGGCTAGGCCCTGTCGTCATATTCCCGTCGTCGCCCGAAGGACGGCCCTGCGGCGTCAGGTGCGTGCTCTCGGTGTGCCGGGCCCTGACCCTCGTACTGGATGTACTCGGGTCCGGGCCCGGTGCGGCGAGAATGCGTGCATGGCGTCGCGGGGCAGACGGGAATGTGACGACAGGGCCCAGGGGGCGTCGTGCCGGTCAGACCGGATCGGTGAGCGGCGTTCGGTGCCGTGCATCGCACGGCGGAGGAGGGAGCCACCGCCGGGGCGGGGCGACGGCCCGGGGGCCGGCCGTCGGCCGGGGGGCGCCGGCCGGGCGGCAGGGTGGTCGGCAGGCGGCCCGGGGCGGGCCGCGGGGGTGGGGTGGCGGAGCCGGCGGGTCGCCTCGCCGAAGGTTCCGCGGCAGCGGCTCGATGCCCGTCGCGCGGCGCGCGGCGTCGCAGAGGGCGGCGCGGGCCGGTCCGGGGCAGGAGGGGCGGCGGGGAACCAGCGCCGTTGCCGGCGGGCGTTTCAACCGGCGCGGTGCGGGGGCGCGTCCCGTCGGCTGTGCCATCGCTCACACCGCCGAAGGGCGCATTTCCCCGGTGCAACTCGTGGGTAATGTAGCCGTGTTGTGGACCACAACTTCTACCCACGGAGGACGTCGTGTCCGGATCCGTCATCCTGGCTGGGGCCCGTACCCCCACCGGTCGCCTGCTCGGCTCTCTGAAGGACTTCTCCGGGGCTCAGCTCGGGGGCATCGCGATCAAGGCTGCTTTGGAGAAGGCCGGGGTGGCGCCCGAGCAGGTGGAGTACACGATCATGGGGCAGGTGCTCACCGCGGGCGCCGGCCAGATCCCGGCCCGCCAGGCCGCGGTGGCCGCGGGCATCCCGATGAGCGTTCCGGCGCTGACCGTCAACAAGGTGTGCCTCTCCGGGATCGACGCGATCGCGCTGGCCGACCAGCTGATCAGGGCCGGTGAGTTCGACCTGGTCGTGGCGGGCGGTCAGGAGTCGATGTCGCAGGCGCCGCACGTGCTGCCCAAGTCGCGTGCGGGCTTCAAGGCCGGTGACGTACCGCTGATCGACCACATGGTCCATGACGGCCTGTTCTGTCCCTTCGACCAGCTGGGGATGGGCGTCTCGACCGAGAAGTACAACAGCCGCTACCCGGGGCTGACCCGGGAGAAGCAGGACGCCTTCGCCGCGGCCTCGCACCAGCGGGCGGCCGCCGCGGCCGCCGCCGGGCGGTTCGCGGAGGAGATGGTGCCGGTGACGGTCCCGCAGCGCAAGGGTGACCCGGTGGTGTGCGACACCGACGAGGGCGTGCGTCCCGACACCACGGCGGAGGTCCTGGCGAAGCTGCGTCCCGTGTACACCGCCGACGGCACCATCACGGCGGGCACGGCGTCGCAGATCTCCGACGGCGCCGCGGCCGTGGTGGTGGCGAGCAAGGCCAAGGCCGAGGAGCTGGGCCTGCCCTGGATCGCCGAGATCGGCGCCCACGGCGTGGTGGCCGGGCCGGACGGAAGCCTGCACGAGCAGCCGTCGAACGCGATCAGGGCGGCGCTGGCCAAAGCCAAGCTGGAGCCGTCCGACCTGGACCTGGTGGAGATCAACGAGGCGTTCTCCGCCGTCGGCATCGTCTCCACCGAGCAGCTGGGCATCAGCCCTGACATCGTGAACGTCGACGGCGGAGCCATCGCGCTCGGCCACCCGATCGGCGCCTCGGGCGCCCGGCTCGTGGTCCACCTGGCCTATGAGCTGCGCCGCCGCGGCGGCGGTCTCGGCGCCGCGGCGCTGTGCGGCGGCGGTGGGCAGGGCGACGCTCTGCTGATCAGCGTCCCCTCCGCCTGACGGCAGGCCCGCCGCTGCGGGGAGCCTTCGGAACGACACGGTCCCCTGGGGGGCACATGGTGGCCGCACCCAGGGGACCGTCCGTATGCCGCGGGCCGGCAGGGGCGGGGCCGGCCTGGAGCCGGGGGTTACTGGGCGGGCCTGGCCCGGTCCTTCGGAGTCTGCGCCGCGGCCGCCGGTGCGGGTTTCGGTCGCAGCACGACGAGCATCGTGCAGACCACGACCGCGCACAGGATGTTGACGGCCATCGCGGCGACGTAGACGTGGTGGAAGGAGGAGATGCTGCCGGGGGCAGCGCCCGACGCCATGATCGAGGCGAATCCGGCGACGCCGACCGCACCGCCGACCTGGCGCACCGTCAGGGTCATACCGAGGCCACCCGCGAATTTCTGCGGGGGCACCGTCCCGGCCGCCAGTGACGACAGGCAGGTGATGGCGAGGCCGAGGCCGCCGCCTCCGAGGATCGCGGCCGGCAGCCAGCCGCCCAGGAAGTTGGGCGTGGGTCCGAAGAGGTCGGACGCCCAGATGGCGTTGCTGGCCGTGAAGGACAGCGCGCCCAGAACCGTCACCTTCACCTGAGCCGCCGGCCGGGTGACCCGTCCGGCGAGCAGCGAACCGGCCATCGAGGAGACGGCTCCGACGCTCAGGGCACCGGCCGTCTGCAGGACCGACCAGTGCCAGATGTCGGCGGCGAACAGCGGTGCGGCCAGCATCCACGCGAACATCGTCATGTTGAGCATGCCGAGGCCCAGGTTGGCGGTCCGGAAGACGGGGCTGCGCCACACCGTCATCTCCAGGGCCGGAGCGGGGTGGTTGCGCGAACGCAGGACGGTGACGGCGACGAGCGCCAGCCCGGCCAGCCCGAGTCCGACGGTGCGGACATCCGACCAGCCCCAGGTGTCCCCCTCGGTGAGCGCGCTCACCACGCCGGCGATGCCCAGGGCGAGCGCGATACTGCCCACCGCGTCCGGCAGCCGGTCCCCCGTGCCGCGCAGCCGCTGCTTCGGCAGTATCACCATGGCGGCGAGCAGCATCGCTCCGCACAGCGGGAGGTTGACGTAGAACACCGAGCGCCAGCCGAAGGCGCGCAGCAGCAGCCCGCCCGCGGCCGGTCCGATGACGGCGGAGAAGCCCGCCACCGCAGACCAGGTGCCGACCGCTCGGGCGATGCGCTCGCGCGGGGTGGTGGCGAGGATCAGGCCGAGCGCGGCGGGGATCATGCCGCCGGCCGCCGCGCCCTGGACGATGCGGGCCGCGATGAGCCACCCGATGGACGGCGCGACGGCGCAGACGAGCGAGGCGGCGGTGAAGGCGGCCAGGGACCAGAGGAAGACGGTGCGCCGGCCGAGGCTGTCGGCGATCCTTCCGGCGGGCGTGAGGACGGCCGCCAGCAGGATGGTGTAGCCGCTGAGGACCCACGTCATGGTGTGGAGCGACGTGCCCGGGAAGTCGTCCAGGATGTCCGGGAAGGCGATGCTGACGATGGACAGGTCGAGGAAGGCCATGAAGCTCGCGCCGCTGCAGAGCGCGAGGACGCGGGCCGGGTTGACCTCCTCCCGTATGCGGGTGCGTTCGGCCGGCTCGTCGGGCATGCCAGTCCCCTCAGCTCGTGTGCGTCGTCGAACTCGCCTGCGGGTCAACTCGGTACGTGGGCACGGTGGTCGAAGCCGTGCGACCGAAGCAAGTGTGCTCCTCCCCCGTCTGCGGCGGGTCGAAGTGTGCGATCAAGACATGTGATGACCATCACTCGGGATTCGCTCGAAGATCTTCGCCGTCATGCCTTGCGGTGGCTCTCGCGGCACGCCAATGATGGGGCGGGGCGTCCGGGGGGAGGAACCGGCGCACCGGCGGGGGCGGTTGCGCCCCCCATCACACGTCAGCGCACCTCTGTAGCGCGGTACCTCTGCACATCTGCACGACAGCGTTCCTGCACGACAGCACATCCGTACTTCGGCAGTTCAGCACTTCGGCAGTTCAGCACTTGGCGTACTGGCACTTAGTTCCTGACAGCGCGGACGACTCACGGCGCAGCCGCATGCGCGACTGCTCGTGAGGCGGACGCCGCTCGATCACGGGGGAATCGGCACGGGTGCACGGGGGAACAGCCCTGTGCACGCGCTTTGATTCGGCACCTGCAGGCCTCACAAGGCTGCCTCGGGTGCTGTTGCCCTGCCCCGGGACGGGCGGCGCTCACCGGACGCGCCGCGGGTGATCACGGGGAGAGTTGGCGATGACTTCTTTGACTTCCGTCCTGATCGGCAGCGGGAGCGTACTCGCGCGTTGCGGCGAGGTACTCGTGGCGAAAGGGCACCGGATCGCCGCCGTGGTGACCGGTGACGCCACCGCCCGGTCCTGGGCGGTCAAGGCGGGCATTCCGCACCACGAACTCGCCGAGGCCGTGGCGCTCGTACCGCGTCTGTCCTGCGACCTGCTGCTGAGCGCCGGCAATTACGCGGTGGTGCCCGAGGCGCTGCTGGGCTGCGCCACGCGGGCCGCCGTCAACTACCACTACGGCCCGCTTCCCGAGTACTCGGGCCTGCACACGCCGTCCTGGGCCATCGCGGACGGGGCACGGGAGTACGGCATCACCTGGCACCGCATGGCCGAGGTGGTCGACGGCGGTGAGGTCCTCAAGCGGGTGCCGGTGGCCATCGACCCCGACGACACGGCGCTGTCGCTGGGCCTGAAGTGCGACGAGGCGGCCGTCGCCAGCCTGCCCGCGCTGATCGACGAGATCGCCGGGGGCCGTGAGACCGCGACCCCGCAGGACCCCGCGGCGCGCCGCTATTTCTCGCGGCACACCCAGTTCGCCGCCGAGGGACTGATCGACTGGAGTCTTCCGGCCGAGCGCATCGCCGCCATGGTCCGGGCGACCGACTACGGCCCGTTCGCGAGCCCGCTGGTGTGGCCCAAGGTAAGCCTCGACGGGCACTTCTACGCCGTGCGGGAAGCCCGCCCCCAGGCCGCGGCCGACGGTGCCGCCGCTTCGGTCACCTCGGCCGATGCCGCCGCGGATGACGCCGCCGCCGCGCCCGGTACCGTCCTGTCCTGCGACGACGTGTCGGGCCTGCGGGTGGCCACCGGCGCCGGAAGCCTCACCCTGGCCCGGCTGTGCACCCTGGAGGGCGAGGAACGGCCCGTCGGCGCCGTCGCGGCCGCCCATGGCATCGCGCCCGGCGCGGTCCTGGACGTCCCCGGCGAGGACGCGAGCGCGCGCCTGACCGCGGCGGGCGTCGAGGCCTCCAAGGCCGCCCACCGCTGGCGCGAGCGCCTGATCGCAAGCGGCGACCGGCCCTACCGCCTTCCCCACCCCCCGCCCCGCCCGGGGACCGGGGCGGAGGGCACGGAAGGCGAGCGGCGGACGGATCCCGTCCTCGTGCGATGTCCCGTCCCGCTCCAGGACGGCGACGACGGCGGACTGGAAGCGTCCGCGGCGGCCGCCGCCTCCCTGGCCGGTGCGCTGGGCGTCTTCCTGAGCCGGGCGAGCGGCCGGCAGGAGGTCCCCCTCGCGATGGCGGCCCCCCGCCAGGGTGTCGACGCCGCGCACCGGGACCTGTTCGCCGCCTGGCTGCCCCTGCTGTGCCGTGTCGACGCCGAGGCGACGATCGCGGACAACCTGCGGGCGATACGGCGGGAGTTCACCCTCGGCCAGGGGCGGGGCTGGCTCCGCCGCGACGCCGTCGGCCGCGACGAAGCGCTCCGGGAACGCTGGGGCAGCGGCGCACTGACACCGGACGTGCTGATCTCCTGGGGCGCCCGCGACGCCGACCGGGACTCCGGCAGCCGGGGCGGCCAACGTCCGCGACTGGAACTCCACATCCAGCCCGGCGACGGAGAGGACGGTGCACTCGTCGCCTTCCACTACGACGCCACGCGCCTGCAGGCCCCGGACGTCGCCCGGCTGGCCGACCAGTTCGCCGCGTGGTGCCGCCGTCTGCCCGCCGCCGCCGAACGGCTCCCGGCCGCCGCAGACCTCCTCACCGCGGAGGAACGCGCTCTGCTGATCGAGGAGTTCAACGACACGGCCGACGCCGCCGCGGACCTCGCCGGGCAGGGCCTGCACCGGCTCGTGGAGCAGGCCGCGCGCAGCCACGCCGGGAACACGGCGCTGGTCTGCGGGGACAGCAGCCTGACCTACGCCGGGCTCAACGCCCGCGCCAACCGGCTCGCCCACGCGCTGGCCGGCCGGGGCGTGGGCCGCGGCGACCTGGTGGGCGTGGCCCTGGATCGCTCGATCGACCTGGTCGTGGCCCTGCTGGCGGTCCTGAAGACGGGGGCCGCCTATGTGCCCGTCGACCCCCGGTTCCCCGCCGATCGCATCCGCCGGATGATCGACGACGCCGATCCCAGGCTCATCGTCACTCCGGCCGCCGTACCCGCCGGGCTCGCCGCCTGGGACACCCGCTGCGTGAGCGTGGGCCTGGGTGAGGAACTGGGCGCCGAGGACGACCTCGCGGTCGAGTCGGGCGCCGACGACCTCGCGTACGTCATCTACACCTCGGGCTCGACGGGGCGCCCCAAGGGCGTCGAGATCACCCACGGGGCGCTGTGCAACTTCCTGGCCGCCATGCGCGCACGGCCCGGGTGCGAGGCCACCGACCGGCTGCTGGCCGTCACCACCGTGTCCTTCGACATCTCCGTGCTGGAGCTGTTCCTGCCGCTGCTGTGCGGCGCGACCACGGTCATCGCCCAGGCGCAGGAGACCCTGGACGCCAAGGCCCTGAACGGGCTGATGGAGCGGCATGCGGTCACCGTGATGCAGGGCACCCCCGCCACCTGGCAGCTGCTGCTGGACGGCGGCTGGCAGGGCACCCCCACGCTGAGGAAGATCCTCTGCGGCGGTGAGGCACTGCCCCGCGAGCTGGCGGACCGGCTGCTCGCCGCCGGCGGCCCCGGCTCGGTGTGGAACATGTACGGCCCCACCGAGACCACCGTGTGGTCCACGGTCTGGGAGGTGGCGGACCGGGCCGAGGAGGACGGCATCCTCATCGGCACCCCGATCGACCGCACCCAGGTCTACGTACTCGACGAGAACCTCTCCCCCGTCCCGCTCGGCTTCCCTGGCGAGCTGTGCATCGGCGGCGCCGGAGTGGCCCGCGGCTACCGCAACGACCCCGGCCAGACCGGGCTGCGCTTCGCGGACAACCCCTTCCACCCCGGCACCCTGTACCGCACCGGCGACCTGGCCCGCTTCGCCGCACCCGGCCGGCTGGCCCTGCTGGGACGCACCGACCGCCAGGTCAAACTGCGTGGTCACCGGATCGAACCGGCCGACGTCGAGGCGGCCATCAGCGCCCACGCGTCGGTCCGCCGTGCCGTTGTGGTCGGCCGTGACGAGCAACTGGTCGCCTACTGCGTCCGCGACACGGACGGCGATGTGCTCGCCGCGCCGGTGGACCGGAGCACCGCCCTGGCCGAGTGGGCCGCAGCCTGGGACCGCGCCTACGAAGCGGGCGGCGACACCTCCGACACGGGCGCGGATCCGGGCGCCGATGGTGCTGCCGACGCCACGTTCAACCTGGCGGGCTGGCGCAACAGCTACGACGGCCTGCCCTTCTCGGGCGCGGAGATGCGTGAGTGGCAGCAGGGTTCCCTGCGGCGCATCCTCGCCCACGCACCGCAGAACGTCTTCGAGATCGGCTCCGGCAGCGGGCTGATGCTGTTCGGCCTGGCACCGCACTGCCGCACCTACCACGCCGTGGACGCCTCCGCCCAGGCCGTCGAGATGACCCGGCGGCACCTGTCCTCGCTGCCGCACGTGACGTGCGAGCAGCGCGCCGCCCACGCGCTGCCCGAGGTGGCCGAGGGCACCTACGACACCGTGGTCATCAACTCGGTGGCCCAGTACTTCCCCGGCGCCGACTACCTGACCTCGGTGCTGGAGTGGGCGACCCGGGCGGTCACCAGCGGACGGGTGTTCCTCGGTGACGTACGCGACCTGTCGCTGCTGGAGGTCTTCCACGCCGACGTGGCGCACTTCCGCGCGGAGGCGGAAGCCGGCCCGGTCCCCGCCGAGGAACTGGCGCACCGCGCCGGGCGCGCGATGCGCGCGGAGCGCGAACTGGTGCTCAGCCGTGAGTACTTCGCCAACCTGCCGCACCTGTTCCCGCGGATCAGCCGCGTCGACATCACCCTGCGCGACGGCGCTCACGTCAACGAGATGACGCGCTACCGCTACGACGTCACCCTGCACATCGGCGACGACGCCCCGCCCGCCGCCCCTGCGGTGGAGAAGGACTGGCAGGCCGACGGGTCCGGCCCGGCCGCGCTGCGCGCCGAGCTGGACGCGGTCGCCGACCGCCCGTTGCGCCTGAACAACATCCCCAACGGCCGGCTGGGCGGGGTGTCCGGGCGGGTCGCCGCTGTCCTGGAGCAGATGGGCGCGAGCACCCCGGAGGCCCCCACGTCCTGGATCGACCCCGCCGACCTCGCCGGCCCGGCCCGGGAGGCGGGCCTGGAGCTGGCCCTGCTGCCCAGCCGCTCGGGTAACACCTGGCGGTGCGACGCCGTGTTCTGGCGGCCCGGGCAGACGCCCGACCTCAGCTGGCACTCCGCCCGGGCGGTGGACCGCGACGACCTGGCCGGGTACGCCAACACGCCCGTGGCCGGTGAGCCGTCCAGGACGCCGCTGCACCGCGTGCTGCGGCCCTGGCTGGCCGAGCGGCTGCCGGAGTACATGGTGCCGGCGTTCATCGTGGAGCTGGACGAGCTCCCGCTGACCCCGAACGGCAAGATCGACGAGAACGCCCTGCCGGACCCGGTGGTGGAGGTCGATGCCACCGCCAAGCCCGCCACCGAGCTGGAGCGGGACATCATGGCCATCTGGTCGGAGGTGCTCGGCCACGACCGGATCGGCGTCAACGAGAACTTCTTCGAGATCGGGGGCAACTCGCTGCGGGTCGTCCGGGTCCAGACACGGCTGGAGGAGCTGCTGGGACGCCCCGTCCTGGGGGCCAAGCTCTTCGAGCACTTCACCGTCAAGACCCTGGCCGCCTACCTGGCCGGCGGCACCCGTACCAGCCGGGAGATCGTGCCCGACCGCCGCCGCGCCGTCCACGACGAGCCCATCGCCATCATCGGCATGGCCTGCCGCCTGCCGGGCGACGCCAACACCCCGGAGGAGTACTGGGAGCTGCTGGAGCGCGGCGGGGACGGGATCGTCGAGGTCCCGAAGGACCGGTGGGACGCGGAGGCCCTGTACAACCCCGACCCGGAGGTCCCCGGCACCTCGTACTGCAGCCGGGGCGGGTTCGTCACCCCCATCGACCTCTTCGACGCCCCCTTCTTCGGCATCTCACCGCGCGAGGCCCGCTCGCTCGATCCCATGCAGCGCATGGTGCTGGAGACCACCTGGGAGGCGTTCGAACGCGCCGGCTACACCCTGGACCAGCTGCGCGGCAGCCAGACCGGCGCGTTCATCGGCGTCGGCAAGAGCTCGGCGTACCACGAGTACGGCCTCACCATGGCCGGCGGGCTGACCGACCTCGACGGCTACGTGGGCCCCGGTTCCGCGGGCGGCACCATGTCGGGGCGGGTGTCGTACGTGTTCGGTCTGGAGGGCCCGACCCTCACCCTGGACACGGCGTGCTCCTCCTCCCTGGTCACCACCCATCTGGCCTGCAACGCGCTGCGCAACGGCGAATGCGACCTCGCGGTGTCGGCCGGTGTGAGCCTGATGCTCACACCGGAACTGCACGTCGAGTTCAGCCGCCTGCGCGGGATGTCGGCGGACGGCCGTTGCCGGTCGTTCTCCTCCGACACCGACGGCACCGGCTGGAGCGAGGGCTCCGCCGCGGTGGTCCTCAAGCGGCTGTCCGACGCCCAGCGCGACGGCGACCCCATCCTGGCCGTGCTGCGCGGCACAGCCGTCAACCACGACGGTCACGCCGCCAGCCTGACCACGCCCAGCGGCCCGGCCCAGCAGCGGGTCATCCGCGCCGCCCTGGGCGCGTCCGGCCTCCAGCCGGACGACATCGACTACCTGGAGGCGCACGGCACCGGCACCAAGCTGGGCGACCCCATCGAGGGCACCGCGCTCGCGGAGGTCTTCGGCGGCAGCCACGGCGGGGACGCACCGCTGTGGGTCGGTTCGGCCAAGTCCAACCTCGGCCACACCCAGGCGGCGGCCGGTCTGGCCGGAGTGATGAAGGTCGTGCTGGCCATGCGGCACGACACGCTTCCCCGTACCCTGCACGTCGCCGAGCCCACCCCCACCGTGGACTGGGAGGGCGCCGGCATGGCGCTGGTCCAGGAGCAGCGGCCGTGGCCGGCGAAGGACGTGCCGCGCCGCGCGGGCGTCAGCTCGTTCGGCATCGGCGGCACCAACGCCCACGTGATCGTCGAGGAGCCGCCGCGGACGGCCGCGAAGGACGCCGAGGAGGGCGCGTCCGCGCCGCTGCCGCCCACGGTGCCGTTCGTGGTGTCCGGCTACACCGACGCCGCCCTGCGCCAGCAGGTGGAGAACCTGCACCGGCACATGGGCATGAACATCCAGGACCGCCTGGGCGACGTGGCCCGCTCGCTCGCGACGACGCGCAGCCACTTCCGCCGCCGGCTGGTGCTGCTGGTCAAGGACAGGGCCGAACTCCTCGACAAGCTCGCCTCGTTCGCCCGCACCGGTGAGCTGCCCGCCGACTCGGCGCGCACCGGGAACCACACCGAGGAACCGCGGCTGGCCCTGCTCTTCACCGGCCAGGGCAGCCAGCTCGCGGGCATGGGCAAGGACATCCACGACGTCCACCCCGTCTTCCGCGAGGCGCTGGAGGAGGTCGCCGGCCGCTTCACCGAGCTGGAGAGGCCCCTCCTGGAGGTGATGTGGGCCGAACCGGGTACCGAGGACGCGGCCCTGCTGCACCGTACCGACTTCACCCAGCCCGCCCTCTTCACCCTTCAGGTGGCGCTGTGGCGGCTGTGGGACAGCTGGGGTGTGCGGCCGGAGCTGCTGCTCGGCCACAGCATCGGGGAAATCGCCGCGGCCCACGTGGCGGGGGTGCTGGACCTGGACGACGCCTGCCGGCTGGTCGCTGCCCGCGGCCGTCTGATGCAGGCCCTGCCCGCCCGCGGCGCCATGGTGTCGCTGGAAGCCGGCGGGGAGGAGGCGGAAGCCGCCATCGACGCCCTGGGGCTGCGCGGCACGGTGGACGTCGCCGGGCTCAACACGCCCACGCAGACGGTGCTGTCCGGTGACACCGACGCCGTCGAGGCGATCACCGCCCACTTCACGGAGCAGGGCCGCAAGGCCAAGCGGCTGACGGTCTCCCACGCCTTCCACTCGCACCACATGGACGGCATGCTCGACGAGTTCCGGGCCGTGGCGGAGAGCGTCCGCTTCCGCCCGGCGGCGATCCCCCTCGTCAGCAGCCTGACCGGCGAGCTCGCCGCGCCGGGCGAGCTGGAGCAGCCCGGCTACTGGGTCCGCCAGGTGCGCCAGGCGGTCCGCTTCAGCGACGGCATGCGCAACCTGCACCGCCAGGGCGCGAACACCTTCCTGGAGCTCGGCCCGCAGCCCGTGCTGTCCGGCCTCGGCGCGTCCTGCCTGGCCGACGAGGGACCGGTGTCCTGGGTGCCGTCCTGCACCCCGGGCAGGAACGGCGCCTCGGTCATCCAGCGGAGCCTGGCCGAGCTGCACGTGCGGGGTGTCCGGGTCGACTGGGACGGCTACTTCGCGCCCTTCGGCGGCGGCCGGGTGGACCTGCCGACGTACGCCTTCCAGCGGGAGCGGTTCTGGTTCGAGCCGCCGGCCTCGCGCGAGGTCGGCGCCGGTCTCGACGCCACGGGCCACGCGCTGCTCGGCGGCGGTGTGGAGATCGCCGGCACCGGGCTGTCGCTGTTCACCAACGTGGTGGCGGACAACCAGCCGGTGTGGGTGCAGGAGCACCGGGTGATGGACGCCGTCCTGATGCCGGGCACGGCGTTCTTCGAGGCCATGCGGGCCGCGGGCGACGCGGCCCACGAGGGCGACTGGGACCTGTCGGACGTGGTCATCGCCTCGCCGCTGGTGCTCGCCTCCGGGGTGCCGGTGCGCATGCAGGTCACCGTGGGCCCGGCGATCGGTGACGCCCGTCCCGTCCAGGTCTACAGCGCGCCCGAGGGCGAGGACGGCGCCTGGCAGCTGCACGCCGAGGGCCGGATCACGCCCGCGGAGGAAGCCGGTGCCGGCGCCGCGGTGACGGTACCGCCCCGGGGGGCAGAGCCGCTGGACGCGTCCGCCCTCTACCGCGACCTGGACGCCCTCGGCTACGGCTACGGGCCGACGTTCCAGGGCATCAAGGAGGCCTGGCACGTGGGCGGGGAGGTATGGGCCAGGGCCGCGCTGCCGGAGAGCGCGGAGCAGTCCGCCGCCGGCTACGTCCTGCACCCGGCCCTGCTGGACTCGGCCATGCACTCGCTGCTGCTGACCCAGCGGCTGCAGAACCGGACCGGCGACGACCTCTTCGTGCCGTTCGAGGCCGAGCGCCTGTCGCTTCGGGTGAAGGGCCTGACGGAGATCTGGGTCCGGGTCGCCGACTTCGAGCTGGGTGACGGCGAGTTCTGGGCGTCGCTCGACATCCATGACGGCGACGGCGTCCATGTCGGCCGGCTGCACCGCCTCCACGCGCGCCGGGTGGACCGGGCCGTGCTGCGCCGTCTGGCCGCGGCCGGGGTGGACCGCTTCCAGTTCGACGTCGACTGGCGCCAGGTGGACACGGCGAACGTCGAACTGGGCGGTTCCTGGGGCATGATGACCCCGGCCGGGGACGTGCCGTGGGCCCGCGCGGTCAAGACGCTCCTGGCCCGGGCCGGCATCCAGGTGATCAAGGTCCGGGAGCTGGAGGACGCCGAGGACCTGGACGGCCTGGTCTGCCTGTGGGACTCCGACGCGGAGGTGCCTGCCCAGGCCCACGCGTTCGCCGCCACGGCGCTGGAGCAGCTCCAGGAAGCGGTCGCCACGGAGTTCCGCACCCCGCTGGTCTGGGTCACCCGCCACGCGGTGGGCACCGGTGCCGACGACATGGTCTCCGGGCTGGGCGCCGGCCCGCTGTGGGGTCTGATGCGGACCGCCCGCAACGAGCACCCCGAACTGAGCCTGCGCATGATCGACCTCGGCGAGGAGGAAGCGGACCGCGAGGCGCTCCCCGCCGCGCTGATGCTGGAGGCCGAACCGGAGTGCGCCCTGCGCCACGGCGAGGTGCTGGTGCCGCAGCTGCTGCGGGTGGGTGCGGCGCAGGATCTGCAGATCCCGTCCGAGGGCCGCTGGCAGCTGGAGATCACCGCCAAGGGCCGCCTGGACGAGCCGCTGACGGTCAAGTCCCTGCCGGAACGGGCCCTCGCCCCGGGCGAGATCCGTGCCGAGGTGCGGGCCGCCGGGGTGAACTTCCTCGACGTGCTCAACGCCCTGGGCATGGTGGAGATCCCCGCGTTCGGCCTGGAGTTCGCCGGTGTGGTCACCGAGGTCGGCGGCAGCGTCGACCAGGTGAAGGTCGGCGACGCCGTGCTGGGCCTGGCCCGCGGCTCCTTCGCCTCCGAGGTCGTCACGGACGCGCGCCAGGTGGTGCGCATGCCGGAGCACCTCAGCTTCGAGGAGGCCGCCACCATCCCGATGACCTTCCTCACCGCCTGGTACGGCCTGCACGAACTGGGCGCCCTGCGGTCGGGCGAGCGCGTCCTCATCCACGCCGCCGCCGGTGGCGTGGGCATGGCGGCCGTGCAGCTGGCGCGGCTGGCCGGCGCCGAGGTCTACGGCACCGCCAGCGAGCCCAAGTGGCCCGCGCTGCGGGAGCTCGGTCTGGACGACGCCCATCTGGCGTCCTCGCGCGACCTCGGGTTCGTCGAGCACTTCGGCAAGGGCGCCGACGGCGAGTCCGGCGGGTGCTTCGACGTGGTGCTGAACTCCCTGGCCACCGAGTTCATCGACGCCAGCCTGGGCATGCTGGGCAGCGGCGGACGGTTCCTGGAGATGGGCAAGATCGATGTGCGGGAGCAGGCCGCCATCGACCGGACCCACCCGGGTGTGACGTACACCGTCTACAACCTGCCCGAGGCGGGGCCGGATCTCATCCAGCGGATGCTGGTCTCGATCGCCGAGTTGTTCACGCGGGGCAAGCTGACGCCGCTGCCGCTGCGGGCCTTCCCCATGGCCCGTGCCTCCGACGGCTTGCGCTTCATCGCCCAGGCCCGGCACGTGGGCAAGGTGGTGCTGGTCCCGGCCCAGCAGCGGCAGTTCGTCCGGCCGGACGGCGCGGTGCTCGTCTCGGGCGGCGCCGGCGACCTCGGCCGGCGGGTGGCCAGATGGCTGGCCGGCACCCACGGGGTGCGCGACCTGGTGCTGACCTCCCGCCGCGGGATGGAGACCCCCGGCGCCCAGGAGCTGGTGGACGAACTGTCCGGGCTGGGGGCCACGGCCACCGTGGTGGCCTGTGACGCGGCCGACCGCGACGACGTCACCGCGGTGATGGCCCTGTTCGGTGACGAGCGCCCGCTGCGCGGCGTGGTCCACGCGGCAGGTGTGCTGGACGACGGCGCCCTGACGGCGCTGACGCCCGAGCGGTTCGGCTCCGTCCTGCGGCCCAAGGTGGACGGCCTGTGGCATCTGCACGAGCTGACGCAGGACATGGAGCTGGACTTCTTCATGATGTTCTCCTCCATCGCGAGCGTCATGGGTGCACCCGGCCAGGGCAACTACGCCGCCGCCAACGCCTTCCTGGACGCGCTCGCCCACCTGCGCCGGGCCAAGGGCCTGCCGGCCACCTCGGTGGCCTTCGGCCCCTGGGAGGGCGACGGCATGGCCGCCGGGCTCAGCGAGTTCGACCGGGCCCGCTTCGCCCAGCTCGGCCTGGACCGGCTGGCACCGGACGAGGGCCTGGAACTCTTCGAGCTCGCCGTCAGGAGCGGTCGCGCGCTGACCATGGCCGCCGCGCTGGACCTGAACCGCGTGCAGCACTACTTCGAGAACCGCGGTGGCATACCGCCGCTGTTCCGCGCGCTGCTCAGCGGCAACACCGGCGGGCGCTCCCGGACCGGCGGCGGAACGGACCTGCGCAAGCTGCTGGGCGAGGCCGCGCCTGAGGAGTACCCGTCCGTGGTGCTGGACGTGGTGCGCGAGGAGGTGGCGAAGACCCTGGGCTTCGCCTCGCCGGAGGCGGTGGACGTCGGCGTGCCGCTGCAGGACATCGGCATCGACTCGCTGACCGCGGTGCTGATGCGCAACCAGCTCGCGGACCTGACCGGACTCGCCCTGCCCGCGAAGATCGCCTTCGATCACCCCCACCTCACCTCGCTGGCCGACTTCCTGCTGGAGAAGCTGCTGGAGGCGGGGCTGGACGCGGCGCCCCAGGCCGCAACCGGTACGGCGTCCGCCGAGGCGGCCGGGCCGGCCGAGGACGCGGGTGTGGACCTGTCCGCGGCCCGCAAGGGCCTGCTCCACGCCGACCTGCGCTTCACCAACGCCACCGCGGCGCCGGTACGCCCGGAGGCGGTCTTCGTCACCGGCGCCACCGGATTCGTCGGCGCGTACCTGCTGCACGAGCTGCTCGCCTCCGAGGTGGTCGCCTACTGCCTGGTGCGGGCGGACGACGCCCGCCAGGCCATGGAGCGCCTGGTCGCCGCCCTCGACGGCTACGGCCTGTGGAAGGAGGAGTTCGCCCCGCTGCTGAACCCGGTGGTGGGCGACCTCACCAGGCCGCTGTTCGGCCTGGACGAGGAGGGCTTCGACGAACTGGCCGACCAGGTGGACGCCATCTGCCACTCCGGTGCCCTGGTGGACTGGATGCGGCCGCTGGAGGACTACATCGGCCCGAACGTGGTCGGTACGCACGAGGCGCTGCGTCTGGCCTCGCGCGGTCGCGGCAAGGCGTTCCACTTCGTGTCCACCTTCGCCACACTGCCCAAGTACCTGGGGTACGAGGTCAGCGAGGACGACCGGGAGTACGGCTACCTGACCTCCAAGTGGCAGGCGGAACAGATGGTGGCCGCCGCCCGCTGGCGCGGCGCGAGGGCGTCGACGTACCGGCTGCCGTTCGTGGGGGCCTCGACCCGCACCGGGCACTTCCGGCTCGACCGCGGCGACTTCCTGCACAACCTGATCACCGGCGGCCTCGAGATGGGGAGCTTCCCCTCGCTGGCGGCCGACCTCACGGCGGTGCTGCCGGTGGACTACCTGTGCCGGACGATCGCCGGGGCCATGACCAGCGACCTGGCGCGCATCGGCGCGGACTACGACTTCGTCAATGCCGGCGCCCCGACCTTCGACCGCTTCTTCGAGATGGTCGGCGCCGCCGGCGGCGGGGCGGAGATCCTGCCCTTCGACGAGTGGCGGCAGCGGGCGCTGGCGTTCGCCGCCGGGCATCCGGCGAGCCCCCTGGCCCGCATCGCCGCCCTGGTGGACGGCCTGACGGCGGAGGGTCTCGCGGACATGTTCGCCGCGCTGCCCGTGGGGGGCGCCGTCTTCGGGGCGGAGGACTACCCGTCCCCGCCCATCGACGAGGACTTCGTCCGCACCTATGTGGACCGCATCAACACTTCGGACCGAGCGGAGAACACGACGTCATGAGAGACGCGACCCAGGCGGCAGACGCGACGGTGGACGACGATGCCACGGTCACCGGCACCTACCAGAAGACCGGCACCTTCCTGCACTCCTCGGCGGCGGTGCACGCCGAGCAGCTGTCCCCGGTGCTGGACAAGTACCAGGTGGACAAGGAGGAGATGGAGTCCCGGCTGCCTCCGCACCGGACGCTGAACACGAGCTGCTTCCACCCCGAGGTGCACCCCACCGAGGTCGTCCGGATGAACCTGGACGACGATCTGGCGGACAACCTGGCGCGCCAGCTGCGCTGCCAGGCGATGATCCAGGAGAGCTTCGCCGCCGCCTCGATCGGCAGCTACTTCCCGGTCTCCACCATGTTCGAGAACTGCGTGCTGTTCGTGCCCTCGGCCAAGCGTTTCTACGACCTGAACCAGGACATCGTCCAGGAGCACTTCCCCGAGGTCGAGACCGCGGTGGTGAACGCCTTCATCGTGCCGGCCGAGAAGCGCCCGTACGGCACCCACGCGGCCAGCTCGATCGCCCTCCAGATCCCGTCGCTGGTGAAGAAGCAGCTCGGTTTCCCCACCGAGTACCGCAGCTTCCACACCGCGCTGACTCCCACGCCGCTGAGCCGGCAGCCCTTCGTCATCTTCGAGGAGGCCGAGGTGGAGGCGCCGAACCTCCCGTACGTCTACGAGAAGATGCTGGAGTGCGGCCTGGAGGGCGAGGAGAAGGACGCCGTCGACAAGGCGCTGTACCTCTTCCTGGAAGGGAAGCTGTCGGAGATCGACCTGCCCTCGGTGCGGGACTTCCTCATGGCGATGTACTGGGCGAAGACGTACGCGGACAAGCCGTCTCCCGGCTACTACTGCGACAGCCGGGTGGGCGACGCGCTGGTCTTCGACAACTACCGGGCACACGCCGACAGCACCCTGCCCCGCACCACCAAGGACCGCCTCACCATCGACCTGCGCTGTTTCAACAAGGTGCACTACCCGAAGGGCATGACCAGCGGGCTGGACTTCATCGTCGACCCGGACGAGCGTGCCTACCAGGTCAGGCGCAAGTGGGCGTCGATCGAGTTCCTCCTCGCCACCCTCGGCTACGAGAGCGTCGACGAATTCCTGCGCCTGGTGTTCGGCGGTTCCCGCCGCGCGGCGGACATCGATCCGTTCGGCCTGATGACCGACCTGCAGTTCGGCATCTACAACAAGTCCGAGTACCACCTGCTGGACCAGAACCTCGACGACCACTACGAGCGGGTCGAGGCCCTGTACGACCGCATCGCCAAGGAGGGCGAGTACGTCCTGCCGGAGCGGGCCAGGCAGTGCCTCGCGGCGCTGAGCGAGCAGCCCGGCGGCTGAGGTCAGGGAGGGAAGCGGCCGACGTGAGCCACCGACACCGATTGAGGAATGCGCTGTGAGCCGAACCGAATCCGTGGACGACCTCGTGGAGCGCTTCTACACGGTCGTGAAGCTGCCGCACGATCCGTTCGCGAAGGCGTTCCTCAATCGGTGCCGTTCGCACACCGTCAAGGTGAACGGCCGCTTCTACAAGTACTTCCAGAGCGGCAGCGGCCCGACCGTACTCCTCGTCCACGGCCTGAACACCAATCTGGGCAGCATGGTGGCCATCGCCGAAGAGCTCCTCGCACAGGGTTACCGGGTGGTGCTGTTCGACGTGCCGCCGCACGGGGAGGCGCTGGGCACCACGGGTGATCCCACCGAGATCCGCGCCCTGCTGCGCGCCCTGTACGACAGGCTCACCGGTCTCCACGCGGTGGTCTGCCACTCCATGGGCGGCCTGTGGGCCCTCACGGCGTGGCACGCCGGGGCGACCGCGCGGACGGTCGTCTCCATCTCCTCGCCGCCCTCCAAGATGTTCCTGGTCGAGAGGTTCGCCGAGATGAACGGCCTCCACGACGACCGGGTACGGGCGGTGATCGGGGAGATCGAAAGAAGGTTCGGCGCGACGGTGTGGGACGAGTACTCGGCGCTCGAAGCCGCCCGGGCGATCGACGTGCCCGGGCTGGTCGTCCACGGCACGGCCGACGACTACGTGCCACCGGTGCACGCCGGGGAACTGCACGCGAGCTGGCGGAACTCCACGGTGCAGCTCGTCGAGGGCGCCGGCCACTTCGACATCGTGGACTCACCCGAGGTCCGGAAGATCATCTCCGCGCACCTGCGGAGCGTGGAAGAAACAAGGTAAGGGGCGATCAATTGGACACCGACATCACGGAAAAGCTGCGCCGGCTGGCCTTCACGCCGATGCGGACGCAGCCTCCGAACGCCACCCGGCCGATCCTGGAACAGGCCGCCAAGGAAGTCGAGGTCGTCGATGGCGGCAAGGTGGTCCACTACCTGTGGGGCGAGGGCGAGCGGCGGATCCTGCTGGTCCACGGCTGGGCGGGCAACGCCGGGCACCTGACCGTCCTGGCGGACGCGCTCGTCCGGGCGGGCTGCGCGGTGGTCGTCGCGGATCTCCCCGGACACGGTGAGTCGGAGGGAGGGGAGTCCTCCGTCATCCACTTCGCCAGGGCGGTCGAGGCGGCCGACGCACGCTTCGGCCCCTTCCACGCCGTCGTCGCCCACTCCCTGGGCGCCGCGGCCACGACCTGCGCGATGTCGCGCGGGGTCTCCCTGGAGCGGGTCGTGTTCGTCAACCCCATCAGCAGCTACACCAGCCTGTGGCGCCGCTCCGGCGAGGTGATGCAGGTGTCGCCGGAGGCCATCGGGCTGGTCCGCTCGCGTGCGGAGGAATGGCTCGGCATCTCCTTCGACGCCATCGAACCGGCCGTCGCGGCACGGGACTTCACCAGCCGGCTGCTCGTCGTCCACGACGAGAACGACCCGGAGTCGCCGATCACCGACAGCGAGGCGCTGGTGAGCGCCTGGGGTCAGGCCGAGCTGATGCGGGTGCGGGACCTGGGCCACACCAAGGTGCTGCGCGACGATGCCGTGGTCCGCCGCGTCGTCGGCTTCCTCACGGAGGACGGCGGATCGGCGGGCGGCCCGGCGGCCGGCGCGGCGGGGGATGGAGCGGCGGGCCGGTGACGTTTTCCGTGGCCGCGCACGCGATCGCCGCACTCGGCGCCTTTCTGGTCGTCGGATTCCTGGGACGCCGGTTCGCCCGCCGGATCGGGCAGCCCGGCGTCGTCGGCGAGATCGCGTTCGGCATGCTGCTCGGGCCGGCGGTACTCGGCTGGGCCTGGCCCGAGGCCCAGGCCGTGCTGTTGCCGCCCGACGTGCTGCAGCCGCTGCGCGACCTCGGACACGCCGGACTGGTGCTGTTCCTCGTGGGCGTCGCCCACGAACTGCGGCTGGACGGCTCCCGGCTGCGGGACCGGGCCATCGGCTTCACCGCGCTGGGCACCCTCGTGCCCTCCCTGCTGGCCGGTGCCGCGTTCGGCGGCTGGCTCGTGCTCGACGACCGGCCCGAGCTGCGCGGCACGGCGCCCACCGTGGCCTTCGTGCTGCTGCTGGCCACCACCATGGCGGTCTCGGCGGTGCCCGTGCTCGCCCGGATCCTCGCCGACCGCGGCCTGACCACCACCCGTGCGGGGCGGCTCTCGCTGACCTCGGCTGCGCTCATCGACGCCGTCGCCTGGCTGTTGCTGGCCGTGGTGATCGGCATCGCCCAGCCCGGCTCGGGCGGCGTGGGGACCGCGGCCACCGTGCTGGTGGTCGGGGCACTGGCGGCCACCCTGGGCCGCCGCCTGCTGAGGACCCCGCAGGCCGAGCGCCTGTGCGCCCGGTGGCCGTGGCTGATGGCCGTCGTCCTGGGCGTCGTGGTGCTGGCAGCGGCGGACACGGCGGAAACCCGGGGGCTCACCGCGATCTTCGGCGCGTTCGTGGTCGGCCTGATGATTCCCCCCGACTCACCGCACTGGGACGCACCGGTCCGCTGGGTGTCCACCCTGGGCCTGTGGCTGGTGCCGGTCTTCTTCATCGCCACCGGACTCAAGATATGGACGGGCTCGGGCGGCCTGCCCTGGCTGGTGGCCGTGCTGGCGACTGCTCTGGCCGTGCTGGCCAAGATCGGCGGTGGCTACGCCGTCTCACGCCTCGGCGGCGAGGGGCGCACCGAAGCGCTCCGGGTGAGCGTCATGCTCAACACCCGTGGCCTCACCGAGATCGTCCTCCTCCAGGCCGGATACAGCGCCGGCGTACTCACCCCCGGCCTGTACCTGGCCCTGCTGGTCATGGCGGTCGTCACCACCTCCATGACGGGCCCTCTGCTGTCACTGATCGACCACCGCCAGAAGGCGGCTCCGCCGCCGGAACCCCGGCAGCACGAACACCCCGCATCGAGGTGAGGCCGCGCCCTCGGAGGATGGGCCCAACTCCCGGCACATCCCGCCCCGTGCCGCGCCGGAAGCCGCGCCCACCGGCGGGGCACACAGGTGGGGAAAAATCGTTCCGGCAGCACGCCCGTCGGGCGAGCAGCCGGGTCGGGGACGCGGCGTGCCGCCCGGTCCGCCCGGGCGGCAGGCCCCGGGGCGGGTCAGCGGAAAGGGCTGGGGCTGCCGGCCGTGACCGGCTCAACCCGCCAGCCGACAGGGGACGCTTGGCTACCCTCGGCCGCACACGACCGCCGGGCCGCACCGTGCGCCGGACGCAGCGCCCGTCACCTGGTCCGCTCCTTCCCGTCCCACAGCGTGCAGTTGGGGGCTGTCTGCCCGGGACTCCGGTCCGCTGGATTCGCGAGGTCTATCACCATGTCGAGGATCCTCTGGGGGACGCCCTCCGGCCAGCAGGTCTCCGCGTTCACTTGCGCACCGCGGAAGGAGATCTCATCCGTGGCTATGACCGCCCCGGTGAGATTGGCGCCCTGAAGCAGAGCACGATCGAGTTTCGCGTCCTTCAAGCTCGCTTCGAAGAAGTTCGCCCCGATCAGGTTCGCTCCCCGCAGATCGGCGCGATCGAAGACGGCCCCCGTCAGGTTGGCGTCCCGGAACTGAACGTTCCGCACCGCGAGGCCCGTGAAGTCCGCGTTCCTCAGTTCCTTGCCGCTGAAGTTGATCCCCTCGATGTTCCGGTCGCCGGGCATGAACCCGGGTATGGAACTCGCGATTTCAACATTCGCCCGCCACGTTGCATACTTCTGCGTCTCTCCGAGTGACTGCTCCAGGAACAGGGCCGACAACCCTACGGCGATACCCGTGATCAGCCCGCCCCCGATACCGGCCAGCACTTCTATCCTGGGTTCGCGCTCCGGCTCCCGGACGGCCATCCGCCATGCATAGATCGCGCCCAAGGCACCCAGGGCACCGAGCAGAATCAGCACTCCGAGCAGAGCCCATGACATGTCGGGCACGGGGACCATCCCCAACGCGGTGCGGCTGTTCCGACGCCTACTTCCTCTCTACGCCTGCCCCCTTCTCATTGCAAACGGCGCTCGTGATCGCCCGGCACTGCTCCCGGCAGCAGCCCCACCTGGGTCAGCGCGGCGGCGGGGACGTGCAGGCGCGGCTGTGCGAAGACCACCGCGAGCGGAACGACGTGCAGTCCGACGATCAGCGCGACCACGGGCGGGATCAGCACCGGGTGTCCGGCGCGACGCACACCACCGCGGTGGCGATGATGAGGATCCATGGCGGGCCGACCGCACCGCCGCAGAGCGGCGCTGCCCCGTGACCGCAACCTGCCGGCTATGGATGCTTCGGTGACGCGGTCAACGCGCCTTCGTGGCGACGGTGTACGCCACGGCGTGGACGCCCTCCCGGTCCAGGGTTGCGCCTTCGGCGTGGGCGGCTGCGTACGCCCGCGGCGTGAGCGCCGCGCGGGCGGCGGTCATGACGCGGTCGACGTCACCGCGTTCCGCGGGCAGGAGCGGAGCACCGACCGAGGTACGGGCCGCCTCCGCCGCACCCAGCAGGAGTGCCGCGCCGCGGTGGTCGCCGGCCAGGGCGAAGGCACCGGCCAAGCCCTCCAGCGCCAGGGCCCGCGCGCGCGGGTCTCCCAGATCGGTCGCCGCCTCCAGCCCCTGGAGGTGCAGCGCACGGGCCGCGGCGGCGTCGCCGCGGTGCTCGGCGACGAACCCGAGCTCGGCGGTCACCAGCGTGACGCCCGGCCCGTACCCGACCTTGGTGAACCAGTCCAGCAGGGGACGCAGACGCTGCTCGGCCAGGGCGTGGTCGCCTTCCCGGCGCGCGCCCAGGGCGAGACCGAGCTCCGCGTCGGCCTCCACGGACCGCAAGCGGTGCTCCCGCGCCAGCTCCCGGGCCCGCTCGTGGTGTTCCCGGGCCTGGCGGTGGTCCCCCGTCAGGAGGGCCAGCCGGCCCAGGCCGCACAGCCGCTTCGCGACTTCCCTGGACAGGCCCAGTTCCTCCGCGACGGCCAGCCCTTCCTGCTGGAGCCGGCCGGCCGTCCGGTAGTCGCCGCGGATCTCGCTGAGGGCTGCCAGCGGAAAGACGGTCTGGAGCCATCCCCACCGGTCACCGGCCGCTCGGAACAGCCGCGCGCTCTCCTCGCCGTCGCGCCGGACGGCCTCCAGATCACCGCGGGCCATGGCGTGCCGGGCCCGTACGCTCAGTGCCGCCGCTCTCCCCCAGCCGTCGCCCAGCGCCGAGAAGCCGTCCAGGGCACGGTTCACCAGTGCTTCGCCGGCCGCGACCGCCCCGGCGCCCATCTGCGCCGAACCCAGGAACCACAGCGCGGTGGCGTACCCCTCGGGGTCGTCGACCTCGTCGTAGGCCGACAGGACCGCCTCGATCCGCCCCGCCGTTTCCGCCGGTTCCTCGGTACCGGCCATCACGGCGATCCCCGTCCGCCAGGCCATGGCCAGGGCTCGTCCGGGCGACGGCCGGTCGGGCAGGGAGACGAGCACGGTGTCCAGGGCCCGCGACGCCTCGACGAGCCGGCCGCGCAGCACCCAGTACCAAGCCAGCGCGTTCACCATGCGCAGGCTCCGGTCCGCGGGCGCGGCGCCCACGGCCACGGCATCCGCGGCCACGGCGTGGTCGAGCGCCCGGCGCAGGTCGGGGCCCGCACTGTCCAGCCGCTCCAGCCAGCGCTGCTGCTCCGGGCCGCGCAGCAGCGGCGCGGCGCGCGACACCAGACGGCTGTGGTAGAGGCTGTGCCGCTCGCGTACGGCGTCGCTCTCGCCGGCTTCGGCCAGTCGCTCGCGCCCGTACGCCCTGACGGTCTCCAGCAGGTGGTACACGGTCGTGTCCGGACGGTCCGACAGGACGACCAGCGACCGGTCGACAAGGCTCTCCAGCACGTCCGGCAGGTCGGCGGCCGGGACGCCGTCGCCGGCGCACACCGCTTCGGCCGCTTCCAGCGTGCAGCCTGCCGCGTGGACGGACAACCGCCGCAGGACGGCGCGTTCGGCGGCGGTGAGGAGGTCCCAGCTCCAGTCGAGCACGGCACGCAGGGTCCGCTGCCGTTCCGGGGCGTCCCGCGCACCGCCGGTCAGCACTCCGAACCGGTCGCCGAGCCGGTTCAGCAGTCCGTGGACGCCCGCCGTTCGAACGCGGGAGGCGGCCAGTTCCAGTGCCAGCGGCAGGCCGTCGAGACGTCGGCAGAGCTGGGCGACGGCCTCCGCGTCGGGACCGTCCGGTGCGAGGGAGGGCGTGGCGGCACGCGAGGTGAACAGCTCGACGGCGTCCGGCAAGGAGAGGGGCGGCACCTGCCACACCGCCTCGCCGGTGAGGCGCAGGGGTTCCCTGCTGGTCACCAGTACCGTCAGTGCGGGAGCTTCGCGGAGCAGTGATGAGACGACTGCGCTCACCGCCCGCACGACGTGCTCGCAGTTGTCCAGTACGAGCAGGGCGCGGCGGCCTCCGAAGGCGCCGGCCAGCCTCCGCAGGGGGGACAGCGTCGCCTCGCCGTCCTCCTCCTGTTCGTCCCGGACGCCCAGCACCTTCGTCACGGCCTCGGCCACGGCCGATGTCGCGGGATCGGCGACGCGTTCCGGGTCGAGCGACGCCAGTTCCACCAGCCACACCCCGTCGGAAAATTCGTCCGACACCCGCCGCGCGCTCTCCACGGCCAGCCGCGTCTTGCCGACGCCGCCGGGTCCGGTGAGGGTGACCAGGCGGGAGGCCGTCATCGTACGGGCGACGGCGGCGAGGTCGGCGTCACGTCCCACGAGGCGGGTGACCGGCGCGGGGAGGCGGGTGCCGACCGTGCGGGGCGGCCCGTCCAGTGCGCGGTCCTGTCGCAGGATCGCCTGTCGCAGGGAGTCCAGTCCGGCACCGGGCACGAGTCCGAGTTCCTCGTCCAGGCGGCGGCGCAGCAGGTCGTAGCTGTCGAGCGCTTCGGTCTGCCGGCCCGCTCTGTACAGGGCGCGCATGTGCGCGGCCCGCAGCCGCTCCCGGAGCGGATGGGCGGCGACGAGCGCCTCCAGCTCGGCGAGGAGCGTACGTCCTTCGCCCGACTCCAGCCTCGCCTCGGCGAGTTCCTCCAGAGCCGTGAGGCGCTCCTCGGACAGCCGGGTGACCTCCGCGCGGGCGAAGGGTTCGTCGGCGAAGCCGGCGTACGGCTCGCCCCGCCACAGGCCGAGCGCCTCGGTCAGCGCCGCCGCCCTCGCCTGCGGTGCGGTACGGGCGCGCTCCGGCGCCGCGAGCGCGCTGAACCGCCCCGCGTCGACGGCGTCGGCGGCGATCCGCAGCACGTACCCTCCGGCCTCGGAGACCAGCAGCTCGGGCTCGTCCGGTGCGGCGTGCCGCAGCACCCGGCGGAGCTGGGAGACCTTGCCCTGCAGCGCGTTGCGCGGATGGTCGGGCAGCGCTTCACCCCACAGGTCGTCCACCAGCCGGTCCGCGGACACCGGACGCCCGGGGGCGATCAGCAACCGGGCCAGCAGCGTGCGTACCTTCGCACCGGGCACCGGTACGGCACGGCCGTCCCTCCCCCACACCGTCAGTGGTCCCAGCACCCCGAAGCGCACCGCACACCCCTCCCTTTCCCACCGTGTCGCGGTCCCGCGTCACCGTCCTGCCACCCGCCCCGGCCCCGGCCCCAGCGGCGGCGGCGAGGACAACAACAGCGGACCGTCAGCGCACCGACAGCCGGTCAACAGCGCCCGCGGCCACGCTGTTCCCACACCGACCACCACGGAGGAAGACCATGGCAGGGAACGAAGGCACCACCGCGCACGACATCCGCCGCACCGTCACGGTGATCGGCTTGGGCAACCTCGGCCGCGTCCTCGCCCGTACGTTTCTGGAGGCGGGCCACCGCACCACCGTGTGGAACAGGTCGCCCGGCAAAGCCGACGGCCTGGTCGCCGCCGGAGCCCGAAGGGCGGAGACCGTGGAACAGGCCGTCAGTGCGAGCGACCTGCTCATCGTCTGCGTGCTGGACCACGCCACCGTACGGCAGGTCCTCGCGCCGGCGGCCGGCGCGCTGGCCGGCCGCGTGGTGGTGAACCTGACCTCAGGAACCCCCCAGTCCGCCCGGGAGCTGGACGCGTGGGTCACCGAGCGGGGTGCCGCATACCTCTCCGGTGCGGTGTACGGCGTGCCGGAGACCATCGGCACGCCGGAGACGTTCGTCCTCTACAGCGGTCCGTCCGACGCCTTCGACGCGCACAGCGCACAGCTCCGGCTGCTGGGCGCCGGTACGTTCGTGGGTACCGACGCCGCTCTGGCCTCCGTCTACGACGTCGCCCTGCTGGGCGGGATGTACGGCATGTTCGCCGGGTTCTTCCACGCGGTGGCCCTGGCCGGCTCCGCCGGGATCAAGGCCGAGGAACTCACCGAGCTGCTGCTGCGCTGGCTCACGGGGGTGGCCGGCGCCCTGCCCGGGTTCGCACGGGAGATCGACTCCGGCGACTACGTCACCGAGACGTCCAACCTGGCCATCAACGCCGCGGGGCTGGCCAACATCCTCAGTGCGTCACGCGCCCAGGGCGTCAGCCCGGACCTCCTGGCCCCGCTGCACGCGCTGTTCCAGCAGCAGATCGACCAGGGCCACGCGGCGGCCAGCATGTCCCGCGCGATCGAGTCCCTGCGAGCCGCCTCCCCGGCGGCGTGAGCCGACCGCCCCCGACCGCCCCCGACGGCGGCCGGAGGGGGCGCGGCGGCCGTGCGCGCGCGTCCCCTCCGAGCGCAGCCGCTCAACCGCCAGCTGCTCAGCCGCTCGACCGGTCAACCGCTCAGCCGGTCTTCTTCCGGTCGAACCACATCGTCGCCACCGCCGGCACGAGACCGGCCCAGAACAGCACCTGCGGGACGGTGCGTTCCGTCCAGGGGACCTGCGTGATCAGCAGTGCGCACAGCATGGCCCACGCCGCCTGGCCCAGGACGATGCGGGGCCAGGCGCGCCGCCGCACGAGCGAACCCAGGTTGACCCGGACACCCGCGCGCAGCCGGCGGTACCGGAGCAGGGCGCCCAGGGCCCAGACGACGGCCATCGGGACGAGGTCCCAGAGCCGCTGGCCCAGCGGCAACGGCAGCTCGCGCGGGGTCTCGCCCTCCGCGGCGAACAGGCCGACACCGACACCGGCGAGGGCCAGGCAGAGCAGGGCCAGCCAGCGGACGCCGCGCAACAGACGGTAGGAAGCCTCGTCCAGGCCGCGCTGCATCGGCGCCGAGTCGGGAGCGGCGGCCAGCGCGTCGGCGTACAGCGTGGCGGCCTCGGCCGCCTTGACGCCGGGAGCGGTCGCCGCCCGCTTCGTACGGCGGGCCAGTGCCTGCTCGTGCTGCGGGTCGATCCGGAGGATGGCCTCGTCGAGCTGGTCGGCGGCGGTCCGGTCGCCCGACATGTCGGCGATGAGCCACGCCACCTCGTAGGCGAAGACCTCTTCCGGCCCCAGGCGGATGGCCTCCCGGGCCAGTTCGCCGGCCTCCCGCAGTCCGGCCTCCTGGTCCTCGCGCCGGACCTGGCCGCCGTTGGCCCGCCCGGAGCGGATCGCCCTGATGCGCCACAGCCAGTTGGCGAGCAGCGCGTAGCCGTGCCAGTGGTCGGGGGCGACGCGGATCACCTCGCGCAGCACACCCTCGGTCTCCAGGAAGCGGCCCGCCGCCCGCAGAGCGTGCGCGTGCATGACGAGCGCCCCGATGTCCTCGGGGTCCAGCGCCAGCGCCCGCTCCGTCGCCTCCAGGGCCTTGACACCGTCCTGCTGGTCGCCGAGATGGCTGCGGGCGAGCTTGACCCACGCCCGGACTTCCTGCGGGTCCTCGGCCAGCCGCCGGGCCAGCAGCTCCCTGGCCTCGTCGTACCGCTTGAGGTCGATGAGCAGGTCGGCCCGCTCCGTGGCGGGGTGCATGGCGGACGTCACAGCTTGCGCCTCTTCTTCAGATACGCGACGAGGTCGTCGTACATCCCGCCCTCGTTGGCGAACATGGCGACGTTGCGGGCGGAGGCGAACCACGGCTCGGCGGACGGGACGACGTCCTTCGCCGCGGCCAGCAGGTCCTTCATCCCGATCAGGCGGACGGTGCCCGTGCGCGCCGAGTCCAGCAGCGCCCGCTCGGCCGCCGCCTCGCAGACATGGGCCAGGTCCGCGCCGGACAGGCCGTCGGTGGCTTTGACCAGCTTGCCCAGGTCGACGTTCTCGATGGGCCGGTCCCGCAGGTGGTAGCGGAGGATCGCCTCCCGGGCGGGCCCGTCGGGCGGCAGGACGAGGATCGTCCGGTCCAGCCGGCCGGGGCGGCGCAGGGCGTTGTCCACGTCCCAGGGCACGTTCGTGGCGGCCAGCACGAACACGCCTTCGTTCGCCGCCGAGTCGATGCCGTCCAGTTCGGTGAGCAGCTGGTTCACCGTGTTGCGCATCCCGCTGTGCGCGGTGCGGCTGCGCTTGGCGCCGAGGGCGTCCAGCTCGTCCAGGAAGACCACGCAGGGCGCCTGGCGGCGGGCGGTCTCGAAGACCTCGTGCATGTTGCGCTCGGAGTTGCCGATCCACATGTCGAGCACGTCGTTGACCGACACCGACAGGAACGCGGCGCCGAGCTCCCCGGCGACGGCCCGCGCGATGAACGTCTTGCCGCAGCCGGGCGGCCCGTACAGCAGCAGCCCGCCGCGCAGGCTCTTGCCGTACAGCTTGCGCAGCTCGGGGTTGCGCAGCGGAGCGAGGAAGGCTGCCTCCAGGCGGTCCTTCACGTCCTGCATGCCGCCGACGTCGGCCAGGCGCACGGCGCCGGGTCCCTCCACGTCCCACGCTTCGGCGTCCCCGGGATCGTCCTGGCCGTCGGCGCGGACCGGTGTCTCGACGAACCGCGGCGGAACGACGTCCCCGACCTGCTCCTCGGCGGCCTTCCAGTCGAACCGCTGCCGCGGCTGCGGGGGCCCCGCCGCCGGCGGCGGGGCCGGCGTGCCCATCGCCCGGGCCATCAGGTCCCGGGCCCGGGCGTCGCCCGGCGCGTGCTGGAGGGCCACGGCCGCCTCGGCGACGGCGGCCTCCGACCGGCCGGCGTCCAGCAGGAGTTCGGCCAGGTGCAACCGCAGGGGCACGTCGGCGGGGGCTGCCGCGACGGCGGTACGCAGACTCTGTATGAGAGGGGAGTCGTCCGACATGATCGACAGCCTAACCCCCGCCGTACGGCGCCTCAGGACGTGCTCGGCGTCCGGCCGCCCGGCCGGCCGCGGCGGCGGAACACGGCCGGGACGTCCGGCCCCGGCGCACGACCCGGCACGGTGCCGCCGCCCCGGGACCGCGGCATGGGGTGTCGTACGGTGCGCAGCGGCGGGCGGCCGGAGCGGCGGTCGGAGACCCGTCGTCCGCCGCGCCGCCGGACTGCGCAGCGACACGTTCGGGACGGCAGCCGGCCCCCGCAGCAGAACGCCCCGGACCGGCAGCCGGCCTCCTGGAGGCGGGTGGAGAGCCGACACGTACCCGCTGAACGACCGCCCGGGCGCGGCAGCTGCCGGAGCCGGTGGTGTACGAAGTCCTTCATGAACGAACAGATCGAAGCCGCGACGGTCCGCGTCTTCATAGCCCTGGCTCCACCCGACGAGGCCAAGGAGGAGCTGGCGCAGGCGCTGCGGCCCGCCTACGACGCCTATCCGGGCATGCGGTGGAACCGCATCGAGGACTGGCACATCACCCTGGCGTTCCTCGGTGAGCTGCCGAGGCCGGTGGCGTCGCTCCTGCAGCCGCCGCTCGCGGAGCTGGCGGCGGCGCACCGGCCCCTGCACCTGGCCCTGCACGGCAGCGGACACTTCGACGAACGAGTGCTGTGGAGCGGGATCGGCGGGGACGTCGACGGATTGCGGCTGCTCGCCGGCGAGGTACGGACACTGGTCGAGCAGCACGGCATCGCCCTCACGGACCGGCCGCTGAACCCGCATCTGACGCTCGCGCGGGCACGCCGCGACGACACGTCGAGCGTGGTCCGGGCGGCCGCGGGGCTCTCCGCCTTCAGCGGCCAAGGTTGGCAGGCCGGGCGTCTGCACCTGGTCGGCAGCAACTACGGTCGTGGCCCCGGGCCGATCCGCTACCGCGACATCGCGTCCTGGCCCTTCGGCGGCACCGGCTGAACCGCGCCCTCCCACGCGCGTGCGAACAGCGTGGGCAGGGGGACGAAGGGCACTGCCGCCAGGTGTGACGTCGACCGGTGCTCCCGGGCCAGCGGCAGCAGACCGAGCTTCGACCTCTCGATCGGGAGGCGAGGCGGTTTACGCTCCTGCCAGGCGCCCGGCAGGAACAGGGAGCGGCCTGCGCGCGGCCGGACGGCACGCAGCACGCGGCCGGACGCGCCGAGCTCGGCCTCGGCCTGCTGGAAACGCGCGGTCTTCCAACCGGTCCACGCCTTGACGTTGCGGTCCGACGGGTCCGGCAGGGCGAGCAGCATCAGAAGAAGCGCCGCGGCGTCCTGGCCCAGTCCGAAGGCCGTGGCGCACTCCTCGACGAGGTGCGGCACGGAACGCGCGGGGTCCTGTTCCCAGCCCGGGGGCCGCTCGCCGTCGGTGGTGAGGTGTTGTCCCAGCGCTGCGAAGTCGTCGCTCAGCAGCAGCCGCAGGTCCGCGAGGGCGGGCAGCCCCGACGGGCTGGGCAGCCATTGGGAGGGCAGTACGGAGTCGAGGTAGGCGTCGAGGGTCTCCAGCACCGGATCGTCGGGCCCCTTGAGTGCGGCGGGGTCCACGCGGAGATGACGCATGTCGTATTCCGCGTCCGCCACTTCCGTGACCGCCGGATGAGCGGTGAGCGCCCCGGTGGAAGGAGGCGGCCCCATCAAGGAGTTGCTCCGCAGGGAGAAGAGCGTGAGCGGGCCCGGGAGGGAGGCGTACTCCTCGCACAGCCGGGATATCGCCGCGCCGATCACGGGGCGCGTCGGGTCTCCCGCCGCGGTGCGGTAGGCGGCCCAGGCGGCGATCCGCGGCAGGTCCAGCGGCTGCGGCTCGCCCATGAGGACCGCGCGGTGGGGTGTCAGGCAGCTCGCCCCGGCGGCGACGCGTCCGAGCAGGGCCGGCAGCCGCAGGTGCGGCCACCAGCCCTGGCCGCCCCGGCGCCGCTGCCGGGCGGAGGCGGCCTCTCCCTCGGGCGCGAGCGTCTCCTTGGCGGCGAGGGGCAGAAGCGCGGTGGGCACGGGCAGCGGACCGCCCAGCTCGCGCAGCCACCACTCCGCGGCACGGTCGACGTCGGGGCCCGTGGTCCACAGCTGCCGGGGATCATCGGGCAGCAGCTTGTCGTAGAGCGTCGTGAGGAACCGGGAGCCGAGCAGGGAGGTCAGTGCGGCGACCGCCCGGTCCGCGTCCTTCTGCCGGATCCTCCAGGGCTTCAGGTCGGCGGCGTGGTGGTGGGAGAGGTAGCCCTCCTCCTCGTCCAGCTGGTACGGGGCACAAGGGGCGTGCGCCATCAGCAGCACGGTGGCCTCCGCCGGTGAGAGTCCCAGCCGCTCGGCGAAGGCCGCGGCGAGGTCGGGGCGGGCCGGTGCCGGGCCGTGCTCACGGCAGAGCTCGGCGAAGCGCGCGAACCAGTCGCCGGGGCGCACCGGCTGCAGCACGTGGGCACGCGTGACCCGCACGCCCGCGGGAGCCAGCGGTCCGTCCTCGGAGAAGACGCCGTCGGGGGCGTACTCCCACAGCGTCCGGTCAGGGTCGACCCCTCCGCCGGCCAGGACGAGCGCCACCGAGGTGGCCGTGCGGAAGATTTTTCCGGGGATCGGCGCGGTGATGTCGGTGCGGTCCTCGGGCACCTCGCAGTGGACGATCCGCCAGCGGCCCGGTGCTCCGGAGACGAAGGGATGGGCGGCGTACTCCTTCAGCGACCGCGCCGCCGAGCCGTTCGCCCTGGAGGTGACGGCGCACAGGGCGAGTGCCGCGGCGCACGCGTGCGTCCGGAGGAACCGGCCTCCGTGGGGCATCCTGTCGAACGTGCTCGCCCGTGCCAGATCGCCTCCCCACACGTCGGTGCCGTGCTCGGCGAGTTTCATCATCCGGCGGCCGACCCGGATGTCGGGCGCGTCCGCGTCCCCGTCGGAGGCGGGCGCCACATCGCCCTCGCCGGGGGTGAGGCGGCGGACCAGCCTCTCCAGGCCGTCGCGGCAGTTGACGGCCAGCACCAGGGAGCGGGCGGCCTGGCTGTGCATCGGTTCGCCCAGCTGCGGCAGGGCTTCAAGGATCGGTCCGCGATTGGGGCCGGTGACGCCTTCGCGGTCGACGTAGTAGGGCTGGAGCCGCCCCAGCAGCTCCTCCACCCGCGCACGCGGGACGGAGTCGGGCAGCTCGGCCATCAGCAGCGGCATGATGTCCACAGCCGCGAACTCCGCCGCGGCCGCCGCGTCCTTGAGGAGCAGGTCCGCCGCCGCGCCCACGTGGACGAAACGGCCGAGCAGCAGGACCAGTTCCTGGAAGTCGAGCCCCGCGCGCAGCTTCGCCCGCTCGCGGTCGCACCAGGCGCGGATCTCCTCGTGCCCGATCGGGTTGTCGAAGAGCTGCGGGATCTGCTCCCACCCTTGGTGTCGTGCGGCTGGTACCAGCTGTTGGAGTCCAGGCCCTTGATGGTCATCTCCAGGTCGGCGCGCACCCGCGCCCGCAGCTCGCGGGCGAAGCGCTCGTCCGCCTGCAGGTGCTCCAGCTTCGGCCGGCGCCCGACCTGGAGGTGGTACAGCTGCGACGGGCCGAGGAGTTCGGGCGGGTCGGCGACCGGGACGCCGTGTTCCAGCAGCAGGTCGATCAGGTCGAGAGGCGTCTTCCCGTCGCTCCGGTCGCCGATCCGCCGGTACCGGAACTCCACGGGGACGCCGTCGGCCGCCAGCCGTGGCGCGATCCTCTCCGCGAGCTCGTACATGACGGGCCACGGGCCGTTCCGGTCGCTGTTGGTCAGCACGCACCGGGACAGCCAGGCGGCGGCCTCCCCCGCGGGCAGCCCCGGGGCCTCACCGCTGAGCTGCGCCAGTGCACCGGTGCGCTCCAGCAGCTCCCGCCACACCCCCGGACTGTCCCGGAAGCGGCACGGACGCAGCCTCAGCACCTGGCGGGCCGACTCGGGGGCGTGTTCGCCCAGCAGGTCCATGGCCGCGCCCTTGAGGCAGTCGGACCAGAACCTGTCATCGGCCGGCGAGACACCGCCGGCCATGAAGTGCTCTCCGAGCAGCGTGGCCAGTTCCCTTTCGGGGTCCAGGCCGGCAGCCCTGGCGATCTTGCGTACGTCGACGGCCAGCTGCGGGTACACCTCGGCCGACGCCTGGACGCGGCGGATCACCACCTGGCGGAAGCGCGAGAGGTCCTTCTCCGTCGCCACTCCCTTGACGGCGAGCTCGCGCGCCCAGGCCCGCAGGACCGTGGCGGGGAGGGCCTTGCCCCCGGCGTACGCGAGGTAACGGCCCAGCAGCCACTCCTGGTCGACCGCGCGCGCCTGTGCGCGCTCGAGGGTGCGGGCACGCCCGAACCAGGCCGCGGCGGTCGACTCCTCGCGCTGCCGCAGGGCGACGTCGGCCATCTCGTCCAGCAGCGTGACCAGCAGCGCCGGAGCCGACTCCTCCAGCCCGTGGAGGACTCCGTCGACATCCGTCTTGTGGAGGGAACGCCACGTGTCCATGTACTCCTGCAGCGCCAGGAGTTTCGGCACCGCCAGCTCCGCACACTCCGGGTGGGCGGCGAGGACCCGCTCGGGGAAGGGCAGTGCGCCGCCGGAGGTGTCCGGTATGCCGGTGGAGAAACAGCCGTCCGGCTCCCAGCCCATCGCGCGCATCATGCGGTCGCGGTACGGGACGAGCTGCTCGGGAAGCAGCTGGGTCAGCGCGCGGCCGTCGAAGCCGGCATACGTGCGCGCCCACAGGCCGCCCTCACCCGGCTCGTCGGTGAGCTCGACCCCCTCGCTCTCCAGTGCCTCCCGCCACAGCGGATCGGCGTCGGCCAGTGCCCGGGGCGCGCGCACCCCGGCCGGCGCCCACTCCCCCGCCCGCAGGCGGCACGCCTCACGCTGCTGCCGCAGCTGCTGCTGTGCCTCGAGCAGCGCACCGAGCCCAGGAGCTCCGGCGAGCGGGTCGGGGAACGCCTTGAGCCTCCGCCCCTGGGGATTGCGGTAGACGACTTCCAGACCGTCCGTCAGTTCCGCGGTGTACCCGTTGTTCCCGACACGCGTGCCCATGCGTCCGTCCCCCCGTGGTGCTGATCGACGACCACACGTTACGCGGCGTCACTGACATCGCCCCTCGCGCCCCACTCGCCCCACGCGTCCGCCGTCGCCGGCCCCCGGGCCATGCGCCGCGGTGGTGCTCTCATCCGGCCACGCGCACCCGCCGGTGCCGGGCGGCCGTGCGGACCGCGTCCTCGGCGGGGCCGCTGCGGGAGGCGTGCTTCGTACCGAGGGACACCAGGTACCGCCCGTCGTCCTCGGGCAGGTTGCGGTGCACGACGTCGGAGAGCGAGCGGGTCCGGCGCAGGATGTCCAGCCCCTCCGCGGAGAAGGTCGCCGCGGTGAACAGACGCGGTGACAGCAGCGGGTTCGTCAGCGCCTCGGAGAACGCGTCGATGCCGATGATCCGCCCGAGCAGGTTGCCGAAGAGGCTGCCGTGCCGGGCGTCCTCGGCGAAGAGGCCGACGTACAGGTCCAGCTCGTCGACACCGCCGTACAGGTCGTGCAGTGCCTCGCGCACCACCGGGTCGCCCGACACCTGGCGCAGGTCGGTCGCGCGGGGGAAGCCGAAGTGCTCGCGGTAGTCGTTGTACGAGGCCACGTCCAGCTCGCGGCCGACCTCGACGCTGCGGGCCTCGATCGGCAGCAGCAGCGGGTCGGTGTTGAACAGGCTCATGAGCCCGGCCGGCTGACGGGAGAGGTCGTCGAAGAGGGGGCCCATGCCCCGCTCCTCGATGATCCGGCCGTTGGCGAGCGTGTGCAGCAGCGGGACGTCCCGGCCCCCGATGCGGTAGGTCGAGGGGATGAGGCTGTGCCAGCGGTACACCAGGCTGAACTCGATGGTGGACCAGTTCTCCCGGTACCAGCTCGACCGCACCGTCCGCATCGGGTCGAGGATGAAACGGAAGTGGAACGGGGTCAGGTGGTTGATGTACTCCTCCAGGACCAGCCGGATCGTCATCACCACGAGGATGTTGCGGGTGGTCTGGAAGACCCGCTCGTCGTCCCACGCCGGGTACGCGCGGGACAGCACTCCCGCGATCCGGTTGTGCTCGCGCAGGAACAGCACGTTGACGAGCATCGGGCCGATGTGGGCGTGCGCCCGGTCACCACCGCTCGCGAACACCGTGTCGCGCAGTGGCTCGGGCACGTCGTCCCACCGGACCGGCTTGAGCCGCTCGAACTCCGCCTTGATCCGCCCCTGGTCGCACAGCAGCGGCGGGAACTCGCCACCGCGGACCGTCCGGCTCTTCAGCCGGCCGCCCTCGAACTCGCGCAAGCACGCCGTCACCTCCTCACCGGCGCCGTACAGCTGCACCAGATTGATGGTGTGCGGCGAGTCGGTTCGCCGCGGGTCGCCGCCCAGGCCGTGCCCGCGCAGGAAGCCGTCCGTGAACCACTGGGCGAAGGCGGGCAGCAGGGCGGTCGACCGCGGGCACGACCGTCCGGTCCCTTCGCGGCGGAAGAGCTCGGCCGCCCGCTGCGGCGTGGGACGCCCCGGGTGCGGAGCGGTGTCCGGGGGGAGGTGCCGGCCAACGTACGACCGGTCCGTCAGCGAGGGCCACGACGTGTACGGCGCCATGGTGCTCAGCGGGTTGGGGCGTGGCGGGGCCTTCAGGACGGCGACGTCCGTCAGCAGGGCGTTGGCCTTCCGGTGCAGCCACCGGTTGCCGTGCACCGTCCGCCACAGGGGCGCGTAGTGGGTGAGGACGTGCGCCTCGACACGGTTGCGCAGCCCGTCCCGGGAGGGGTCGCGGCCGTCTCGGTCCGGCGCGTGGCTCCGGCGCGGGGTGGTGGTCATGTGGTGCCTGCTCTCTGGTCGGCGGCCGGGGACGCCCGCACGGTCAGGACGACGGCCCGGAACCCGCCGTCACGGTGTAGTGCTGCGGATAGGGCGTGCCCGCGTAGTCCAGGGCGCGTTCGGAACCGGGCAGCGGCCTGACGCCCGGGCGCAGGAGCACCCGCCGCACCATCTCGGGGATGATCGCCCGGGCCGGGTACTTGCCCACGCAGTCGTGCGCCCCGTGACCGAGCACCATGTTGTGCACGGGCGTCCGGTCCGGCCGGAAGGCGTACGGGTCCTCGACGACCGTCTCGTCGAACATCGCCGACGCCATGTGCGCGTGCACCACGGTGCCGGGCGTGAGGCGGGTCTCGCGGGGTGTCCCGGCGGCCAGGACGTGCTCGCGCACGCAGAGCCGCGGTGTCGACGGCACGAAGGGGTGGAAGCGCAGTGCCTCCCAGACGTAGCCGTCGAAGGGCGCGGTGTCGTCCTCGGCGGCCAGTCGCTCGGCGCGGGCCAGTTCCTCGGGGCGGGTCACCAGCTCCTTGAGCGCGGTCGCCGCGCACTGGGTGGCGTTCTGCTGGTAACCGATCAGATAGCCGACGAGCTGGTGGTTGATCCGCTCCTCGTCCATCGGCCGGCCCGCCCCCGGTGGCAGGACCGTGCGCAGCATCCTGCCGAGGACGTCGTCCGGCAGGTCGGGGGCGGTGTCCGGTGACGCTGCGGCGGCGGCCCGGCGGCGGATCACACCGGCCACCAGGTCGTGCAGCTCCTTCCCGGCCGCCACCCCGGCGGCGTGCACCTCGGGGTCCCGGTCCGGATTGGCGAACACCGCGCGCTGGACCCGCTGCGAAAGGGTGTGCAGGGTCTGCTCGGCCACGTCCGTGAAGCCCAGGTACTCGCGGGCCACGCGTGCCGCGACCGGAGCGGAGAACTCCTGGATGTAGTCGAACGTCGTACGCCCCGCCGCGCGCGCCGTCGCGATCGCCCGGTCCAGGGCGTCGTCGGCGAGCCGGCCGGTGAGCCGGCGCACCGGGAGGAAGTCCTCCGCGGGCAGCATCAGCTGGGCGTGCGCGCGGTCGTGCCAGTGCACGTCGGCGCCGTCGCGGGCCAGCATGAACGGCCCGTGCAGCGCCTCCTCCAGGACCGGCCCGTACACCCCGACGGTGAAGACGTCGGGGGCCGACAGCACCTCCACCACATCGGGCATCCGGGTGACGAAGACGCCCACCGGTGTGACGAACACCGGCCGTGCCGCGCGCAGTTCGCGCAGCATGGCCGGTCCGTCGGCCTTCATGTGCTGTCGCAGCAGCGCCACGCGCTGCGCGGCGTCGGTCTGCGGGATCGCGTCGTACGCCGCGAGAAACTCCATGGCTCCACCCAGACGTGGCAGGGCGACGCGGACACGCTGTCGCCGGCGGATTCCCCCTCATTAGGGCACGGGCTCCCGCCTCCCGCACCACGACCGCGTCACCGGTGTGAATATGCGTGTGGCACACGGGTCCGGCCGCGTGCCGTCGGCCCTCCTCCCCCGGCGGCGCCCCAGCATGGGACCAGGACCGAACCCGGCGACGACAGGAGGCCGCACACCATGCTGGGACCAGGCGAACCCCCGGGGTCGCACCCCGCGCCGGCGGAGCACGCGCGGCCGCGGGCGGCGGCACGCGCCGCCGCCCGTACCCGCCGGAGCGCCGGAGCGCCCCGGTGACGGCCCTCCACGAGGACGCGGCGGACGGGCCCTCCGCGGAGCCGCCGGGCACCGTCCCGGTCACCGGCGCGGAGTACACCGGCTACCTGGTGGGCATCATCGTGCTGCCCTTCGTGGTGCTCGCCGCGGCCCTGCCCGTCGCCTGGGGATGGGGGGTGGGCATCCTCGACGTGATACTCGGGATCGTCATGTACGTGATCTCGATCGCGGGCATCTCGACCGGCTACCACCGGCACTTCACCCACCAGTCCTTCAAGGCCGGGCGGCCGCTGCGCATCGCCCTGGCGCTGGCCGGCGGCATGGCGATGGAGGGCCCGGTCGCCCTCTGGGTCGCCGAGCACCGCCGCCACCACCAGTTCTCGGACCGGCCGGGCGACCCGCACTCGCCGTGGACGTTCGGCGCCGGGCGCCGCGCCCTGCTGAAGGGCCTGTGGCACGCGCAGATCGGCTGGTTCGCCCGGCGGAGGCGCGCGGACCTCACCCACTACGCACCCGACATCATGAGCGATCCCGACATCAGCCGGCTGGACCGCTGGTACTGGGCCACCGTCACCGTCTCCTTCGCGCTGCCGCCCCTGATCGGCGGCCTGTGGACGATGTCCTGGTACGGCGCCGCCACCGCCTTCTTCTGGGGCAGCCTGGTGCGCTACGCGGTCGTCCACCACGTCACCTGGTCGGTCAACTCCGTCGCCCACGCCTTCGGACCGCAGCACTACCGCACCCGCGACCAGTCGCGCGACGTCCGATGGGTGGCCCTGCTCACCTTCGGCGAGGGCTGGCACAACCTGCACCACGCCGACCCCACCAGCGCCCGCCACGGCGCGCTGCGCGGTCAGCCCGACCTGACGGCCGCCCTCATCCGCCTCTTCGAACGCGCGGGGTGGGCCCACGACGTGCGCTGGCCCGACCGGGAGCGGCTCGCCGCGCGCCGGCTCCGGCCCACGATGGAGTGAACGGCGTCCCCTCCGTGTGTGTCGCGATCATGGGGCGGCCCCGGCGGAGCGGCGCGGTGGTAGGCAAGGACCGTCCTTCACCGCCCCGCACCGCACCACGTGCCGTGCGCGCCCGCGCCGTCCGCCCGAACCCGCTCCCGGGGACGCGCGGGCGCCCGGTCCCGCGCCCGCGCGCGTGGGGCCGTGCCCGCCCCGCTCCGGAGGTTCTCCGTTGCACTCGCGCACGCGTGACGTCGCCGTCACCGGCATCGGTCTGCTGTCGCCCGCCGGGACCTGCGCCGGCACCTCATGGGCCACGCTGCTGCGCGGCACGTCGGTGGCCCGCCCCGACCCGGTCCTCGCCGGGCTGCGCACCGACTTCTCCTGCGCCGTCCCCGATTTCGAGGTCCGCTCCCGGCTCGGCCACACCACGGCACGGCGCCTGGACCCGTACGCCCAGATGGCGGTGGTCGCCGCACGCCAGGCGGTGGGCGACGCGGGCCTGGACCCGGGGGAATGGCACCGCGACCGCGTCGCCGTCGTCCTCGGTGTGGGCAGCAACAGCCTGCACTCGTACGAGGAGCCCTTCCGGCTGCTGCGCGAGGACCGCGCCGACCGTGTCTCGCCGTACCAGGTCACCCGCAGTGTGCCCAGCATGGCGGCGGCCGAGGTCGCCCTCGACCTCGGCGCGCACGGCGTCAACTTCACCACCAGCAGCGCCTGCGCGTCCGGGGCGACGGCCCTGGGGACGGCGCTGGACCTGCTGAGGGCGGGTCGCTGCGACATCGTGCTGGCCGGCGGCAGCGAGTCCGCCCGGAGCAGGATGACGACCACGTGCTTCGGCCAGATGCGGGCCATGTCGTCGCGCCGGTCCGACCCCGCCACCGCGTCCCGCCCCTTCGACGTCGAACGCGACGGCTTCGTACCGGGAGAGGGGGCCGCCGTCATGGTCCTCGAACGCTCCGAGGACGCCCACCGCCGGGGCGCCCGGGTGCGCGGCTACCTCGCCGGATACGGAGCCAGCGCCGACGCCCACCACCCGGCCGCGCCCCACCCGGAGGCCCGCGGTGCGGAGGCGGCGGTGCTGGCGGCGCTGCGGGACGCGGACTGTGCGGCCGGGGACATCGACCACGTGAACGCGCACGCCACCTCCACCCCGCTCAACGACGTCGTCGAGGCGCGCATGCTGCGCCGGCTCTTCCGGCACGACCCGCCGGTGACGGCGAACAAGAGCGTCATCGGGCACGCCCTCGGCGCCGCGGGCGCCATCGAGGCGGTGCTGACGGTGCTGAGCCTCCAGCACCGCACCGTTCCGCCCACGGCCAACCTGCGCCGCCAGGAGCCGGGGGCCGAGCTCGATGTCGTCACCGGCGCGCCCCGGGTGGTGCGCATGCGCACGGCGTTGAGCACGTCGTTCGGCTTCGGCGGCCAGAACACCGCACTCGTGCTGCGGGCTCCCTGAGCGGGGCGGCGCCTCGCGCCGAGCGCGCCGGCGCGGAACGTGGCCGCGGCGGGCGGGGGCGCAGGGCTGTGGGGCGGTGAGGGCGCGGGGCCGGGGGCCACGGGGCGGTGAGGGCGCGGGACCGCGGCCCCAGGTGCGGCGGGGGCGCGGGGCTTCGCGGACGCAGGAACCGGGGCCGCACAGCCGCCGGTCCACGGGGCCTCGGAGGCGCAGGAGCCGAGGCAGCGGGGCGCAGGCTGCGGGGCGGTGAGGGCGCGGGATCGCGGCCCCAGGTGCGGCGGGGGCGCGGGGCTCGCGGGCGCCGCGACCGGGGTTGCGGGGCTCCACGGCCGCCGGGGGTCCCGGTGCCGAAATCTCGGTCCCGTCACCTCGGGCGGCGCCGCGCCACCGGCCCGGCGTCGGCCCGGTCGTCCGCGGACCGCGCCGCGTGCCTGTCCACGAGCGCCGCGGCCGCCCGCAGGTCATCGGCGGCCGTCCGGCAGCACGCCGCCTGCCGGCGGAGGGCCGGCACGCACCAGTCGGGCACGCCGGGCCGCCCCTCCAGCGCCGCCGCCTGCGCCAGCAGCCGGGACTCCGCGCCGGCGAGCGCTTCCGCCTCGGCCCGCAACCGGGCCTCGTACGCGGCCGGTCCGTCGTCGTGGCGTACACCTCGCACGGTCATGGTGCCCTCGCTCTCCTCGTCCCTGCGCCCCGGCCTCACCGATCCCGCCCTCCGCCCCGGTCTCACCGCGGCAGTGCCGCTCCGGAACCGCGCCGCGCCTGGTACTGCGGTGCGCTCAGCACGCACAGCGGCCGGGCCCCGTCCAGCCCCAGGGAGCGCAGCTGCCGGACGAACGGCTCCTGTCCCGCGTCCGCCCCCGGTGCACAGCGCAGCCGCAGCCGCGGGGCCGGATGGAAGCGCTGGCGTCCCGCGCAGTGCACGAGCGACCGCAAGGTGGCCTCCGCGGTGCGCCCGTAGAGCACCGAGTCCATGTGCGGCGCCGGCACGTACGGGCCGAGGTTCCCCGCCAGCCGGACCAGTGGGTCCGCCACGGCTCCGCCGGGCGGCGAGACCTCCCCGAGGCTGGCGTGCAACCGACTGCCGGTCAGCCGGACGTCGACCAGGGCGCGGGTCGCCGGCTGGCCCCACAGTTCCCGGCTGGCCGCCTTCGCCTCCGGCGTGGTGACGGCCAGGGCCGTGACCTGCCGCCCGGTGCGGCGGGTGTCCGCCCGGCGCAGCAGCTCGCGCAGCACGTCGTGGCTCCGGGGTCGCCACAGGTCGTTGACCAGGACCGCCAGACTCAGTTCGTTGTACGGGCCCAGGCTCACGCAGCGGTGTTCGTACGCGGAGAGCGCCACCAGGACGCGCCGGCCCACCCGGCTGGGGCTCATCCACGCGGTGTCGGACAGCAGGCCCGCCGCCCGGTCGGGGTCCACGGCGAAGAACGCCACCACGGCCGTCGAGTCGTAGTACCGCACCGGAGTCTCGACCGGGCCCGCGACGGTGACCGCCGGGGTGACCGGCACCGCCATCAGGGGGTAGCCCTGCGGCGGATTGGCCCGGTCCTTCAGCTGGTACACCTGCGAGCGCACCACCGGCCCCCGGTACGGCGACAGCGCCTCGTCGATGTCCCGGCAGGCGTCCGGCAGGTCCTCCTCCAGATTGGCCATGTACCTGCCCAGCGAATGACACAGCGGGAACTCGTGGCTGGCGTCGATGTAGTCCACCTCGTACCAGTCCGGGTGGGGCGTGAAGACCGCGCCCGAGCCGGCGCCCCGGCCGTCGAGCGTCGGGACGAGGTCGTGCTGGTTGGTGACGCTCGCCACCCACGTACGGGGGTCCGCGGGCCGCTTGTTGTCGATGGGGGAACCGACCGCCACCACGTGGGTCACCCGGAACCGCCGGCAGAAGGCGCTGTTCTGCGCCAGGTTCATCAGGGCGATGCCGCCCTCGCTGTGGCCGATCAGGGCGAGGTCCGCGCCGGCGGGCAGCCCGTACTCCTCCACGGCCAGCAGGATGCCGCGCGTGTAGGGCGACTCGGGGTCGAAGAGGTTGCTCCAGGCTCCCACGAAGTCCTGGGGGGAGTCGTTGCGCGGCTTGCCGGGCGCCATGCCGGGGGCGTGCAGCACGTGCCGCACCACTCCGTCCGGGCCGCGCACGTCCTGGATCAGGACCCGGCCGTCGGTGCGGAGCAGGTCGATGTTGCGGAGGAACCCCATGAAGGACCCCTCCTCGGCGAGGGACCGGCGGTCGTCCTCGTCGAGTTCCACCGGCACGGCGGCGCCCTCACCGGCGTCGAAGGCCGCCAGGTGCCGCGCGGAGATCCCGAACCACGGATCGGCGTGCAACGCCTCACCGGTCGCGATCTGCCAGCCGACGTCGTCGTTGAGGGGGTTCTCGTCGAGCAGCGCGCGGATCGCCGACAGCTCCGCGAACAGGGGCGCCAGCGTCGACATGGCCCGCTCTGCGCCCTTGTCCTTCAGCAGTGCCCGCAGGGCGCGCAGCGCCTCCACGTCCCGGTCGCCCGCCACGGCGTCCATCAGGCGCCGCATCCCGGGGTCCCGCCCGAGCTCCGGATGCTCGATCAGCACCGCGGCGGCGCGAAGCCGCAACGAGGTCATGGCGACCCGGTTCGCCAGGCTCTCCCCACCGCAGACCTCACCGGCCTGGCCCACGCGTTTCAGGACCCCGTCCGCGGCCCCGACCGCGAACCCCAGGCCCGACGGCCGGGTCAGCGCCCGTACGAGCGTCCACTGCGCCGCGAGACCGCTGCGCGGATGCCGCACGCTCGACCGGGTGAACCCGGGGTCGGCGAGCACGGCGCCCGCCCGGGCGGCGGCCCCCCGGATGTCCGTGGCACTGCGTGACACCTCCAGGGCCGCCTCCCGCAGAAGACGCGCGGTGGCGGCGGTGTCGTACCCACCCGGGTGTGCCGCGCCGGCGTGGTCGTGAGTCGCCATGACGGCCCTCGCAGAGACGTGAAACCGGGCCGACCGACTCGGCCTGTCCTGGGGACGATGATCGCGGCTCTCCCAGCGGTGCGCATCCGGGCGGACGGCGCGGGAGGCCGCTGCCGGCACCGGACAGGGGCTCGGCGGGGCCGCCTCCGCGCCGTTCCGCACCGGCCTGCACGTTTCGTGTGGAGCTGTGCGGCTACCTGTGTGAGCGGCGAGCGATTCGGCGAACGCCCGCAGAAAGGAGCAGTGCCGATGTCGAACCCTCAACAGCCCGAGTTGCGGCGCAGTGACAAGGGAGCCGGCACCCCGCAGGACAGCCAGTCCCGCAAGGCCGCGCAGCCCGGCACCAAGGGCAGGGGGCCGCGCCCACGGCACCGACCGCGGGGCCAAGGGCGGAGGCAAGGGCGGCGGTACGCCTCCCGAGCAGCAGCCCGACCACCCGGCCTGACCCGCCGCGGACACGCAAGGAGAGATGGTGACCGTGCCCGAGGAGAACCGCCCCAGGACGAAGTCCACCGACGACGTCATCGAGACGCGGGACTCAGGAACCTCCCCCGGGCAGGACAAGGGCGCCTCCGGGCGCACCCTGCGCGAGGCGATGGAAGAAGCCGGACTCCGGCCGGACGACGTGCGGGACGAAGGCTGACATCTCCGAAGCCGGCCCGTACCGGTTGTCCGCCGGTTCCGAGGGCGGCTGGGGCGTACGGCGTGTCCGTAAGAGCCCACCACGCGACGATCCCGGTCCCGGCGGGACCGGGATCGTCGCGTGTCTCCGCGCATCCGCCGGCGTGATCCGGCCTGTCGGTGACCACGCCGTCCGGAGCAGTGGCGGTCCTGGCCGCCGCGCGTCAGTGAGGTCCCCGACGGAGGATGTCGGCGGTGACGTCGGCCAGCGTCCGTCCCGTCCGGAAGGCACGGGCGCGCAGGAGAGCCAGAGCGTCCTCCGGGCTGAGCCCCTGGTGCGCGGCCACCATGCCGACGGCGCGGTGGGTGTCGAACCAATGGGCACGGACCTCCTGCACGGGCTCCCAGGCGGGGGCTTCCCGGCCCGGGAGCAGCTGTGCGCGTACGGCTACGAGAGCCGCCGCGACGGCGTCGGCCGCCTCCGGCGCCTGCTTGAGCGCGTCGTCGGGCAGTGCGTCGCGCTCGAGGCCCAGCAGGTCCATGGTTCCCAGGACGTAGTCGCCGAAGTAGATCGGGAGCGCGTACACGGCCTTCACCTCGGGCAGCTTCTCCCGCATGACGGCCCCGAACAGCGGCCATGGGGTGGGCGGGTGTGCGAGGTCGTGCACGAAGACCGGTTCGCCGCCGGCCGCGGCGCTGATGCACGGGCCCTCCAGGACGGTGAACTGGATCTGCTCCAGCAGCAGTGCCCTGGCGTCCGAAGCGGCGAGCAACTGGCGGGCCGGTGTGTCGGTCAACAGCGACAGCGTTGCCCCGGCCGCCCCGAGCCCATCGCGCACCGCGGCGCACAGGCGCCGCGGAAGCTCCTCCGGCGGGCTGCCCGCAGCGGCCCGAGCCACCAGACGGGCCACCACCCCGTCGGCGCCCGCCGTCATCGGACCGTCCGGGGGCCGGCGGCTGTCACCGCATACCATTGCGCGCTCATGCGGCGGCACCGCGGAACCAGTGCCGCACCCCGATCGACCATCATGCGATGCGGATACCCGCGAAGTCGGGGACGAGTCGCCTTGCCGACGGCCGCCGACGACGCTCCGGGCGGCAGACGCAACGGCCTGACGACCTACGCCGGCGCGGGCGACAACCAGGCCGGCACGGCGCCACAGCCCGGCGCACCGCCGGCCACCCGCCACCCCAGGCCCCGCGCCAGGCCGAGGGCGGCCGCCCCGCACTACGGAGAGCCCGCGCCGGCACGCACCTTCCGGGGGTCAGGCGCCCCGGCCCCTCACTCGGGCAGATCGCCGTCGCCGCCCAGATTGGCGACCATGCGGCGCAAGACGTTGATCGTCGTCACGAAGTCAGCCGTGTCGACCCCCGCATGCACCTGCCGGTGCACACGCATGTTGCGCTCCCTGGCACGCAGACGTCCCGCCTCCCCGGCCTCGGTCAGCGTCATGCCCCCGGACCCCTCCTCCAGCCAGCCACGGGCGACGAGGTCGTCGTAAACACCGTTGAAGTCGATCCCCAGGTCGTCATACCGCTTCAGCCGCTCCGTCAGCGCCGTCCGGGTCCATCTGCCCGGATCACCGGCGACATGGTTGAGCGTCCACCAGTGCGGCTGAGTCAGGTCCTCCACCGCCAGCTGTGCCCGCAGGGCACCGACCACCCGCCGGTACGCCTCGCCGCTCCATGCACCGATGGGCTGGGCAGCCAGTACCTCGTGCGAATACTCCTTGAGCGTCATGCGACGCACCCCCTTGCTGTGATCACCGGATGGGGATCAACGTAGAACCTCAAGCTCACTTGAGGTCAAGGTGCGGCCTCGGTGACGACCACGAACGGGGGCTGCCGGGTCCGCTGCGTCGAGAGGTTCCCGGGGCGGAAGTGGCAGAGAATGCAGACTGTGCCCGGCGGATCGGTCCAGGCCCGGATCCGGCCACCGTGGCCGTACACACCGAGGAGACGCAGCGTGACGATCCAGCGGATGGACAACGTCCTCATCGTCGTCGACGACCTCGACGCCGTCATTGCGTTCTTCGTCGAACTCGGCATGGAGCTGGAGGGCAGAGCGCCCATCGAGGGACGCTGGGTGGAGCGTGTCATCGGACTCGACGACGTCCGACAGGACATCGCCATGCTGCGCACGCCGGACGGCCACGGCCGGATCGAGCTGGCGTCGTTCCGCAGGCCGAAGGCGATCAGGGCCGAGCCGGTGAACGCACCGGCGAACACGCTGGGCATGCGCCGCGTCATGTTCGCCGTGGACGACATCGAGGACCTCGTCGCCCGCCTGCGCGCCCACGGCGCCGAACTCGTCGGCGAGCTGGCGCAGTACGAAGACAGCTTCCGGCTCTGCTACGTCCGCGGCCCCGAGGGGATCATCGTCGGACTGGCCGAACAGCTCACCTGAAGCGCGCGAACGGGTCGGCAACCCTCACCGAGGCAGCCGCACCCCGCCTCGACCGCCGCAGCCCGGGCGAGGCAGCCGCGGGACGGCAGGATGGCCGCGTCCCGGCCGGCGGCAGTGTGACGGCCGGCGCGACATCCGGCCGGGCGATGCCACGCCCGGTTGTCAGGGGGCGCGGCGGATACGGATGGGACCGCGGGCCGTTGCCGGCTCGACGGGCCGGCCTGCCTGGGTGATTTCCACCTCGCCGGCCGCGACCAGCCGCCGCGCCGCGCGGCGGGCCGGTTCCATGAGCGCACGCCAGCCGTCGTCGTCCCCTTCGTACACCGCTCGGGCGGCATCGGAGGGGCAGATCGTCGCGGTCGGGCCACGGCGCTCCAGCAGCTGGAGGATGGCCCGCTCCAGGCGCCGGTCCGTCAGCCGTTCGGCATGCCTCACACCGCCAGTGTCGCACCGGCAGCGAACAACAGGCGGCGGGCCACCGGCGCTGTCCTCGCACGTTTCCCACTCCTCCGCCGCGAGGGCCACCTCGCCGGGAAACAGGAACATCGCGGCCCTCGCGTGCGACACACTGGTCGCCGTACCGGCGAGGCACGTGCCGCCCTGGCCCGGCGGCCGAAGCCGTGCACGCGCCGAAGTCGCCGCACGCGTGAAGGGTCTGCCGTGGACTTCCCCACCGTCACCACCGCACTTCTGGCGCACCTCGTCGGCGCGGCAGAGCACGACGGCATCGAGAAGACCACCGTCGGTGCCGTCATCGCAGCCGAGGACGGCCGGGTGCTGCTGCTGCACCGCCCCGCCGATGACTACCTCGGGGGCCTGTGGGAACTGCCCTCCGGCGGCGTGGACGAGGGCGAGACCCTCACCGGCGCCCTGCGTCGGGAGGTGAGCGAGGAGACGGGCTTGACCATCGAGACCATCGGCCCCTACCTCGGCCACTTCGACTACCGCTCCGGCTCGGGGCGAGCCACCCGCCAGTTCACCTTCACCGCCACCCCGACCTCACCGACCGGGACGGTGCGGCTCACCGAACACGATGCCCATCTCTGGGCCGACGACCATCAGCAGAGCAGAACCTCCCACTCCGTCCAGGCCGTCCTCGCCGCCTGGCGCCACCACCGGGCTTCGCTCGGTGATCCGCAATGCCGCTGACCGCCCCGGCACGCAACCGGCCGCTGGTCGATCACGTGGCCCGTCGCCTTCGAGCACGTGGCCGACGAACGCCCGGACTGCCTCCGTACACTGACGGGCATGGCATGCCGCATCACTGAGCTGGTCCTCGACTGCGCCGACCCCGAACGGCTCGCCGCATTCTGGAGCGAGGTCCTCGGTTACGTGGAACTCGGCCGGGAGGACGACGGAAGCATCGAGATCGGGCCCCCGGGCGCCGGCGGGCCGCAGCCGACCCTCATCCTCAGTCCCAGCAGCACCCCGCGGACCGGGAAGCTTCGACTGCACATCGACGTCAACGCCACCGACCGCGACCAGGACGCCGAGTTGGAGCGGCTGCTCGCTCTCGGTGCCAGGCCCGTGGACGTCGGCCAGACCGGCGCCGAGAGCTGGCACGTCCTGGCCGACCCGGAAGGCAACGAATTCTGCCTGCTGCGCTCCCGGATCGAGCCCCTCTGAGCACATGCGCGTCAAGTCGGCCGGTCGTGCCCGGGTCAGGACCGCGTACGAGCAGCCTTCCGCCGGGCACCCGAAGTCGCCGTCCTTGACGCGGACCCGTACGGCCGGCTCGTACGGGCGGCCGGGAGGCTGTCCGGTTCTTTGTGGCTTCCGCCAGTACGGCGGCCCGCCGGTATGCGTAGAGACTGCCGAGCACAGGCCGCTGCGTGTCCCGGGCGCGGAGGCCGAAGGCCCGGGAGACGGCGTAACCCGAGGGAGGACGGCACAGGTGAACACGCAGCAGTACGACGCGATCGGTGAGGCGTACGAGGGCTTCAAGGGCCTGCCGCTGGAGCAGTACGTGGTGGTGCCCGGCTTCCTGCACATGGTCGGGGACGTGCGCGGCAAGTCCGTGCTCGACCTGGCGTCCGGTACCGGCTTCTACAGCCGGGAGTTCAAGCGGCGCGGTGCGACGGAGGTGCTCGGCATCGACATCTCCGGGGAAATGGTCGATGTGGCCCGGCGGTTGGAGGAGCGCGATCCGCTGGGTGTGCGTTATGAGGTGGGTGACGTGGCCGAACTGCCACCGCTCGGGCAGCGTTTCGACATCGCCGTGGCGGTTCAGCTGTTCAACTACGCCGACGACATAGCCACGATGGAGCGGATGTGCCGCACCGCGCACCGGAGCGTGAAGCCCGGCGGGACTCTGTACGCACTCAACCAGTCGCCCGACTTCCGCTTCGACGGACCGACCCCGGAGAGGTACGGATTCCGCGCCGAGCTCACCGGTGAGGAGGCGGAGACCGGACCGCAGGTCCGGGTCACGGCGCTGCTCGACCCCCCGGTCTCGTTCGTCTCCAACCGTCCGCGCCGCGACGTCTACGAGAAGTGTCTGCAGGCAGCCGGGTTCAGTGAGGTGTCCTGGGTCGCGCTGACGGTGTCGGAGGACGGCGTGCGCGCGTTCGGTGCGGACTTCTGGGCCGACTACCACGCCAACCCCCCGCTGGAGATGCTGCACTGCCGCGCCTGACGACCGTCGGACGCAGGTACTCCCACGCGCCCGGCCCCCCTGAAACCCTCGCGGGGACGGGGGCCGGGTCGTCGGCTGCCACCACATCGACCGGCCCGTGGGAGTGCCAGCGGCGTGTGACACCGTGTCACGCCCAGGTGTGACGTTCAGCGTCCCGTCTGGTCGCGTACTTCGGCGACGGTGTCCTGGCCCGTCCGGCGCAGGCCCTCGGCGGTGTCCTGACCGGCGGACTTCGCTTGCTCCTTGGTGGTGTCCGCAGCGTCCTTGGCCGTGGACTTCACGGACTCGACGGCCTGCGCGGCCGGTTCGCGGAGCTCTTCCTTGACCTCCTGAGCGGCCTGCACCGCCTGCTGCTTCACCGGCTCCAGCAGTTCGTCGGAGTGCTCGCGCATCCGCTGCCCCGCACGCTCCTCGGCGCGGGTGGTGGGCAGCAGCGCGGCGGTGAGCATGCCCGCCCCGAAGGCGATGAGGCCGGCGGCCAGCGGGCTCCCCTGTGTCTGCCGCTTGACCTGCGCGGGTGCCTTCTGCAGGGCTTCGCCCGCCTGGCTGGTGGTCTCCTGGACCGTCCGTGCGGCGCTTGCCGCGGTGTCACCGGCGCTGTCGGCGATCCCGTGCGCGGACTGCGCCATCGTGTCGGCGGCGTCCCGGGTCGTGCCCATCACACGCTCCTTGATTCCGGTGAACTTGTTGCGGGCAGCACCCGCCTTGCGTCGTGCGACCCTCCCGGGCGTCACCTTGTCGGCAAGGAGATCGACATTGCGGGCGAGGTGAGCTCGGCGGTATTCCACGTCGCTCCTCAGCTCCTGGGGTGTCGCGCCCATCGGGCGTCCTCCTTCAAGGTCTCCATGGTCTGTTCGGGCTTGAGGTTGACGGTGCGCAGCCGCTTGCGGCCGGTCGAGTAGAGCACCGCGCCGACCACCGCCCAGACGGCCGTGACGATGAGAGCCGCCCAGGCGATGTCCATCACGTTGGCGAGTGCGAAGATCACCGTGAAGCTGCCGAGCAGCAGCACCAGGTGTCCGGCGTACCCGGCTCCGCCGAGCATCCCCATGGCCTTGCCGGCCTTGGTGGACTCTTCCTTGATCTCAGCCTTGGCCAGTTCGATCTCGTCACGGACCAACTGGGACAGGTCTGCGCTGATTTCGCTGATCAGGTCACCGATGGACGTGTCCTGCGCGATGGCGGGCGGTGGGGGCGGAGTCTGGACGTCCCTTCCGTCCACCCTGCCGCGCTCGGACACGCGTGTGGTCACCGCCATCCTTCATCTCCCGTCCGGGGCGTGGCCGGATATGACGGCGCGGGGGGTACAGCGGGCGGGGGTGTGGTGGGTGGAGCGACAGGCGGGACGGGAGGCGCCCCGGAGACCCCTGCGCCACCGGCACCGACACCTGTCGGGGGCGGCGTGGGTTGCGGTCGGCTCTCCTGCCCGGTTCCGGACGAGGAGTCCGCCGAGCCGGCTGCGCTGACGCCCTTCCCGGCCCGCGCCACGACGAAGCCGGCCAGGGCCGCACCCGCGAGGAACACGCCCGGACGGCGCCGAGCGAAGTCCTGCAGGTCACCGACCAGACCTTCGGGGCCTTGCCGCTCCAAGCGGTCGGCCACCTGGTGTCCGCCGTCGGATATCTTCCGCACCACACCGCCGACACCGGAGTCCGGCTTGCCGTTCTCGCTCATCTCGCGCAACTCGTCGGAGAGCCGGCGGACATTCTCCGCCAGTCGCTGCGTCTGCGTCTGCGCCTGGTCGCGGAGCTGGCCCCGCAGCTCGCCCACGAGATCGCGCGCCTGTGCACCGGCCTCGTGGGTCACACCGGCAACCTGCTCCTTGGCGGTACCGGCCACCTCGGCGGTCTTGCCACCGACCAGTCCCGCGCCCTCGGCCGCCTTGTCCTGGGCAGTCCGCGCCACCGCGCCGGGCGTGCTCTGTTCGCGGCGCCCCGAGTCCTCGAAGCCGCTCATAAATCCTCCAGAAAGGAAGGGTGTGCTCGTCTGCGGCTTCCGCGTACCCGCATTCAAGTCGGGCATTGCAGGAATTATCCTGATTAAAAGATTTTTGCCGGGGGACGTGTATCCGCCGGGCGCACGGAGCGGTGACGCACCGGGGTGTCCGGGCGCGTCGGCGTGGTCGCGCGGCCCCCGTACACCCCGTGAGGGGCCGCACCGGGGCGTCACGGCCGTCACGCCGTCCGTGACCAGGAAGGGACGCACAACTCAATCGCTGCGATGCCCCAGACGGCCGGCCTTGTACCAGGCGGCGAGCCATGCCACTTCCTTGGCGGCGTCCATCAGGTACGTGGCCCGGATCCGGCCCTTGGGTACGTACACGACGTCGACGAGCAGAAGGGTCAGCGCCGTGCCGACACCCGTACGGCGGGCGTGCCGCATGCCCTCGTCGTCGGCGGCGGCGCGCAGCATGCTCCAGCCGGCCGCCACCAGAAGACCGCCGGTGGTCTTCTGCAGCCAGTCATCGGCCTTGGGGCCGTAGACGCGCTCGAAGGTCCGTAGCGACAGCAGCGGCCATGCTCCGCCGATCACGCCCTGCGCACGGGCAACGGCCCTCGGATCCACTCTCATCCTCATCGCCTCTCCTCCACCCTGTCTGCGGAGCCCGGTCGCGGCATATCACTCGCCCCGGGGCAGCGGTCCGACACCGGTGCGCCGCACCGGCCGCCTCGCGGCGTGGCGCCGCCCGGGACCCGGGCCGTTGCGGGCCGCCAGGGCGTCCGCGACGGCTCCGGTGGCGAAGGCATACACCGTCTTGTGCAGGAGATCCACCGCCAGCTCCTTGCGCGGCCAGGTGGAGGGCGGGGCACCGGCGCCGGTCGCGTTCTCCAGGATCTGGTCGTTCGTGAGGCGCACCACGGCGAACTTCGCCGAGGCCACCGGTCCGCGCAGTCCCGCCTGAGCCATGACCGAATGCAGGACGCCGAGCACGGCCGCCTGACCGCCGGGACGTTCGGGCGCGCCGGCCAGTCGTTCGAGGACCCGTCCCGGCACATGCGAATCCGGCCGCCCGGTGACCGCCTGTTCGATCTTCTCACCGAGCGTCATGACGACACCCCCGACCGCCCCTGCCAGCAGCCGCTGCCACAGCGCGCGCCTGATTATGGGGGCCGAGTACCCGTGTCGCCCCTGTTCACCCGTGCTCCCGGGACCACGGGGAACCCGCCCGGTGTGCAGGCCGGACCGGGTGCCCTCGGGCTCCGGGCGGCGGCGCAGCTTCGGGCGGCGGCGAACGGAGCGGCAGGGCGGGGCGGTTGCGCCGGCGACGGGATCGCGCCGCTCCCTGCGGCCTGCCGGCGCCTCGCCCGTGATCGATTGTCAGTGGTGGGTGAGAGCATCGAAGCATCGAGTCGGAAAAAGGGGGAGCACTCATGTCCGGAAAGCAGAACTACATCAATCACGTCGCTCTGGTGCTGGACGCCAGTTCGTCCATGTCGCACCTGAGCCGCAAGGTCATCGAGGTCGCCGACCAGCAGATCGCCTATCTCGCGCGCAGGTCCGGGGAATTGGACCAGGAAACCCGTGTCACGGTGTACGTCTTCTCCGAGAAGGTGGAGTGCGTCATTTACGACAAGGACGTGCTGCGGATGCCGTCCTTGAAGGAGCTGTACCGGGTCGGTGGAATGACGGCGCTGCTGGCGGCCACGCTCAAGTCGCAGCGCGAGCTCGCGCAGACGGCGCAACTGTACGGGGACCACAGCTTCCTGACGTTCGTGCTGACCGACGGCCAGGAGAACGCGAGTCATCGCTGCCCGGACGCCCCCGTCAGGGACCAGCGTGCACTGGTGCGGGCGGTGGCCGAGATGATCGAGACGCAGGAGGACAACTGGACGCTGGCCGTCCTCGTGCCGGATCAGATGGGCAAGCGCGAGGCCATGCAGTACGGGTTCCCGAAGGACAACATCGCCATCTGGGACGCCACGAGCACGCAGGGTCTTGAGGAGGCCGGGCAGGTCATCCAGGAGGCCACCGAGAAATTCATGGTGGGCCGCACCAAGGGCATCCGGGGATCGCGGGCGGTGTTCTCCACGGGTGCGGACGCGGTCAACAAGGACACCATCAAGGCGGCCGGTCTCACCCCGGTGGATCCGTCGGAATACCAGCTGCTTCCGGTCGATCGCGCAGCGGCGATACGGGAATGGGTCACCGAATCCGGACACACGTACCGTACCGGTGGTGCGTTCTATCAGCTGAGCAAGTCGGAGAAGGTTCAGGCGCGCAAGCAGATCGCGGTGCTGGAGAAGAAGACGGACCGGGTGTACACCGGGCCGGAGGCCCGCGCCCTGCTCGGCCTTCCGGACGCGGAGGTTCGCGTCAAGCCGGACCACAACGACGACTTCACGATCTTCATACAGAGCACCAGCGTGAACCGGAAGCTGGTACCGCAGACGCGGCTCCTGCTGATGAACTGAGGGCTTGCGACCCCGTCGGCCCCGCCGCCGGACGCCTCCCCGTCCGCTGAGGAACGCCGCCACCCGGGCCGCCGGCACGGCCCGGGGCCCGGACGTGTTGCCCGCGTGGCGCCCAGCGGGCGGTGCGTGCGCACGCCGGGCGAGCGCCGGATCGCGGCGCCCGGGCAAGCGCAGCGGCGGCACAGGAAGGGCGGGTGAGCCCCCGAGGCGCTCGCCCGCTTGTCGCCGTGCGCAGCCCGGACCGCCCACCGTCAGTGCGGTCGGCGCTTACCGGAGTAGCGCCGGGCGAGCCGGGCCAGGGCCACCGCGCCGACGAGCAGCCCGAAGTCGCGCAGCGCGATGTCGTAGCGCCCGGGGATGGTCAACAGGTTGACGATGATGCCGGCCAGCCATCCGGCCACCAGCCAGCCCCCGAAGCGGGGGGCGAGGGCGACGGCGAGGCCCGCGACGATCTCGATGAGACCGACGGCGTACATGGCGGCCTGGGCGCTGCCGGGAACGATGTCGTCGATCCACGGCGCCAGGTAGGCCGGCCAGTCCACAAGCAGGTGGGTGAACTTGTCCAGCCCGAACAGGATCGGCACCGCGGTGAAGCCGGTGCGCAGGATGACGAACGCCTGGCAGCCGGGGTCGGCGAGCACGGCCCGCCGGGAGGTGGCGCTCGTAGTGGTGGTGGTTACGGACGACATGGCACCCTCCTTCTATCGGCAACTCTCACTAACGATAGAAGCGCGGGAATGTTCTATAGTCAATGGCTCTGTGTTTTACACTGTGTTCGTTGATCACCCGGAAGAGGCACCGCGCGCCGAGGTCTCCGCCGTCACCGCTCCCGGCGAACCGCGCGGTGCCGCCGTTCGCCGCCGTCGCGCACCGCGGACATCCGGCTCGCTCCCTCCTCCCCGGTCCCGCCGAGGTCAGGCGGATGGGCCGCGCGCAACGACGCGGCAGCGATCCATGGGTTCCCCGGCACGGCACGGCGCCCCCGACGCCGACGGGCAGCGGTGGAACGTCCGTACAGCGCCCGCCATTTGAGCTGGCGGGAGGACTACGGTGCCGGCAGGGCGGCCGGGCAGGAGGAACGCCGGAAGGGAGGCTAGGCTCGCTGACCGCTGCCCTTCGATCAAGGAGCAAGAAGAACCATGCGCAGTGCCGCAGTGACCGCGGGGGACGACCGCATACGCTGGGTCGAACTTCCCGGACGGGAGCCGACCCGGGTCTACGTCCACGGCCTGGGCGCCACATCCCCCGCCTACTTCACCCAGGTCGCCGTCGACCCGCGACTCGGTGGCCACCGCTCACTGCTGATCGACCTGCTCGGCCACGGCCACAGCGACCGCCCCACCGACTTCGACTACACCCTGGAATCCCACGCCGACGCGCTCGCCGCCGCCCTGCGGTCCGCCGGCGTCGGCCAGGCCGAGGTGATCGCGCACAGCATGGGCGGATCGGTGGCCATCGTGCTGGCATCCCGCCATCCCGGCCTGGTCTCCCGGCTCGTCCTCATCGACTCCAACCTCGACCCCGTCCCGCCCGACGCCGCCGCCGTCGGGAGCAGCGGCATCGCCGCCCACAGCGAGGAGGAATTCCTCGCCGGGGCCTGGGAATCCGTCCGAGACCGGGCCGGTGCCCACTGGTGGTCCACCATGCGGCTGGCCGGCCGCGAAGCGCTGTACCGCAGCGCCGTCAACCTGGCCCGTGGCACGACGCCCACCCTGCGCGAACTGCTCATCGACCTGAAGATCCCGCGTACGTACCTGCTCCCGGAAGCGGACGGCCCGCTGTCCGGCGCCGATGCCCTCGCCGAGGCCGGTGTCGCTGTCGTCCGGATCCCCGACTGCGGCCACAACATCATGCTGGACAATCCCGAGGCCTTCGTCCGTGCGGCCGCGGAAGCCCTCGCCGGCCCCGCCCCGGCGGAGCGGGGCGCGTGAGCCGAAGGGGGACCGCCCCGAGCGGCCTGTGCCGAGCTTGCTCACCGACCGCGGCCACCCCAGGGTGAGCGCGACACACGACGACGGAGAGGAGCGGACGGGTGGATGCGGCGACGGCCCTCCTGGTGGACGAGCTCTCGGCGGGCCTGCGACGGGCCGGTGACCCGGTAACCGCGGAGAGCACCAAGCGGTACCTCAAGAGTGATCTCCAGCACTACGGGGTGAGGATGCCGGTCATCCGCACACTGGTGGCCGGCACCGTCCGCGCCCACGGCCCGCTCGACCATGCGCGCGTCGTGTCCTGCGCCCGCGCCCTGTGGCGCCCCGAGGTGCACGAGTCCCGGATGGCGGCCGCGATCCTGCTGGAACGGCATGTCCGCCTTCTGGAGGCGGAGGACACGGCGCTGCTGGAGGAGTTGGTGCGTGACAGCCGCACCTGGGCCCTGGTCGATCTGCTCGCCGGGTCGGTCGCGGGCCGGCTGCTGCTGCGGAAACCCGCCGCGGTGGACACCTACCGGCGCTGGGCCGCCGAGGAACACCAGTGGATCCGGCGGTCGGGCATCCTGGCCTTCCTCGTCCCCCTCGGCGACACGGAGGGGTTTCCCCGGTACTGGCACGTCTTCACCGCGACGGCCGACCCGCTCCTGGAGGACCCCCGGTTCTTCGTCCGCAAGGCCCTGGGATGGGTACTGAGGCAGGCGAGCAGGAAACATGCCGACGACGTGTACGACTGGTTCCTGCCGCGCGTCGGCCGGTCCTCCGGTGTGACGCTCCGGGAGGCCGTCCGCCATCTCGACGCCGCACGGCGCGAGGCGGTCCTGACCGCCTACCGGCATGAAGGGCGCGGCGCACCGTCCTGATCCGGCGCGCCCACCACTCCGAGGCTGCGGCGGCGGACCGGTCAGGAGCGGTGGCGCCGGCTCCGGGGCATCAGGCCGGCGCGGCGGGCCAGATCGTCCTCCGCGCCGGAGCCCCGGCGCTTGCCCGGCACGGAGCGGACCACGTAGCGGAAAGGCAGCCCGCCCGGTTCGGCGACCATTCCCCCGAACCGCGTGTCGCCCGCGAACCACACCTCGTTCCCCGGGCGCTGGCCCTGCGGCAGCGGGCCGTCCCATCCGTCCGACGGGACCGGGAAGGAACAGTGGCTCTGCCCGTCGGGCTGCAGCAGCACCACCCGGCCGTCCGTGCCCCACCGCCGGCCCCGGGCCCGCTCGCCCCCGGCAGCGACCACCCGGACGTCCTGCGTGCGCACGGGCCATATCTGCCAGCCGTAGGTGCTCATGACCAAACGCTCCCGGCGCCGCGCCCGGTGCCAGAGCAGCGTCAGGCCGGCCGTCGAGGCGATGACAGGAGCCAGGCACGCGGCGGTGACCGTACCCGGCACCGAGCCCGGGCCGGCCACCACGAGTACGGCTGCCAGCAGCGCGACCTCGGCGGTCAGGGCCAGCACGCCCCACCGCCGGCCGCGCTCACGGCGGCGCAGGACGTCCTCGACGCCGGGCGTGTCCACCGCCACGCCGGGCAGCACCTCGTAGCCGTACTCCAGAGCGATCAACACGTGCTCCCGTCTCGGTGTGGCCGCAGGAAGCGCGGCGCCGTCGGAAGGGCGTTCGGCGGCAGCCGGTACCGCCTTCGTCCCGGCCGGCAGGAGCCTACTGGCCGCGCGGCGGCCGTTCCCAGCCGTACGGCCCTCGCTCCGAGCTGTACGGCTGATGCGCCCGGCCCGCCACTCGGATGGGGCCCGCCTGGATACGCCGCCCGGAGCGGCACGCGAACACTGGGGCGGAGCGGGGATGACGTCGACCGGGATGGGGCGGTTGCTCGCCTCCTGACCCGCGCTGCGCCACTCGGCCGAAGACGGTCGTCGCAGGAGAGGCGTCACCCGCCGGGTCTCCTGCCCCTGTCCGCGCATCGGCCCTGCTCGGCGTACGGGCCGCCCTGTCTCCGGGCGGCCCGTACGCCGTCACCGGGTCTGGTGACGGTGGCTCACCGCCCGCCGCTCCCCCGTCGTCGAAGGGCGGTGGCTGTCCGCGGGACTCGGCCTGGGCGCGCGGGACCGCGCGGCGTAGGCTTCGCTCAGCACGGACGCGGCGGGGGCGGAGCATATGACGGCGGAGACGGCACAACGGTGGGCATCGACCCTCGATTCGGTCGTGGTGTACGCGCAGGGCGCGGTCTGCCGCCGCCGGGCCCGCGTCGGCGTGCCGCCGGACGGCCGGGTGCGGGTGACGGGACTGCCCCGCTCGCTGGACGCGGATTCCTTGCGGGCCCGGGCCCTGCACCGTCCCGGAGTACGCGTCACCGAGGCCAGGGTGGAGGTCGAGGCCGAGCCGCTCGACGCCGGCACGCCGCACGCGGCGCGGAGCGAGTTCGAGCGGCTGCGCGACGCCTGTGCGGCGGCGCGGGGACGCCGGGACCGGCAGCTGCGGCTGATCGAGGAGATCAGCGCCCTGCACCCGGTCCCGCCGCCCCGCAGGCGCGAGGACCCGCACCGCCGCACTCCCGCCGACGCGTGGCTGGAGCTCGCCGACTTCGTCGACGAGCGGCTGACCGGGCTGCACGCCCGGCTGGTCGAGCTGGAGGAGGAACTGCGCGGCCTCGAGCACGAGCTCGGTATCGCCGCGGACCGGCTGGCCCGCGCCTCCAGCGACGCGCCGTCGGCCCACGTGCAGACCACGGTCTGCGCGGTCCTGACCCTCGACGTCACCGGCGCCGGTGACGTGCAGGGGGAGCCGGAACTGGAACTGGAGCTGGAGTACGGCGTCCCGGGCGCCGTCTGGGTGCCGGCCTACCGCCTCACCCACCGTCAGGGGGACGGCACCGGCCGCCTGGTGCTGCGCGCGTCGGTCGCCCAGCGCACCGGTGCGGACTGGAGCGGTGTCCGCATCGGGCTGGCCACCGCCGACCTGCGGCGCCGCACCGACCTGCCGAGGCTGCGCTCGATCCGCATCGGGCGCCGTCAGCCGGACCCGGCGCCGTCCGGCTGGCGGGAGCCCCCGCCGGGACTCGCCGGCCTGTTCACCGGATACGACGCGGCCGGTCCCCGCCCTGCCGCGGCCGCGGGAGCCGTGGCCGCCGGCGCTCTCCCTGTACGGGCGGGTGCCGCGGACGACTTCGCGTCCGGTCCCGTCCCGCCGCCCCCGCCGCCGCCCGCTCCGCAGGCCTACGGCGGAGGTCCGGCCGCTTTCCCGGCGCCCGGCGGCACGGCCGGCCCCCCCGCGGAGACCTTCGGCGGCGGCCTGCCCGCCCCCGCGCAGCCGGTCCAGGCACGGCCGGCCGGCAGGCCGCGTACCGCCGGCAGGGCCTTCGCGGCTCCCGCCGCCCCGGCTCCTGCGGCTCCCGGCCGCGGTGCGCCGCCGCCCTCGCCCGGCGCCCCCGCGGCGCCCGGCCAAGCCGCACCATCGCCTGCGGCGACCGTCGCGCCGCCTGCCGGTCCGCCGCAGCCGAGCGGCACCGAGCTCGACTACGCCGCCCTCGTCCTGTCCGGCCCCGACGACCAGGGCAGCCGCAGGGGCAGGCTGTTCCCGGACACCCCCTTCGACCCGGTGGCGGCCGATCACCGCCGGCGCGCCGAAGCGGTGTCGGCACTGGCGCTTCCCGACCACGCCGTGCGGCCCCGCGAGTCGGCGGGCTCCTTCGACCACCGCTTCGATGCCGCCGCCCGCGCCGACATCCCGTCGGACGGCACCTGGCACACCATCACCGTCGCGGAGATCCCGGTCGGTCTGCGCACCGAGTACCTCTGCGTGCCGTCCGTGGAGCAGACCGTCCACGCGACGCTGGTGATCTCCAACGCCACCGACCAGGCGCTGCTGGCCGGTCCGGTCGAAATCACCGTCGACGACGACTTCCTGGTGACCGCCGCACTGCCCACCCTGGCTCCCGGCGGCGTCCGCCGGGTGGGGCTCGGTCCCGCCGAGGGCATCCGGGTCACCCGCCGTACGCATCTCCTGGAGTCCACCGCGGGCCTGCGCAACAACACCACGGTGCTCGACCACCGCGTCCACGTGGAGCTGGCCAACCGGCTGGCGAGGCCCGTCACCGTCGAGGTCCGCGAGCGGGTGCCGGTCACCTCCGATCCGGACGTCCGGATCGAGGAACGGGCCGACTGGACGGCCCCCGAGGAGGGCGCGGGGCCCGAGCACCACACCCCGGGCACCCGCGTATGGCGGGTCGACCTGCCCGCCGGGGGCACCGCCGCCCTCGACGGTGGCTACGAGATCCGCATCCCGGCCGGCAAGGCCCTGGTCGGCGGCAACCGCAGGAGCTGACACACGCATGTCCACGGACGCCACGTCCACGGCCCCGGAGCCGATCGCCCTCCCCGTCACCGCCGTCACCTGCCTGGAGGACCGCGCCCACATCGAGCGAACCGCCGTTCTCGACCTGGAGGCCGGGGTCCAGCGGCTGCGTCTGGGACCGGTCAGCGCGCTGGCCGTGGACCGTACGCTCCATGCCGAGCTGACCTCGGGCCACCCGGCGTCCGTGCTCGACGTGCGGATCGTCCGCAGCTGGACACCGCGCGGCCCGCGCCCCTCCGCCGACGAGGACTCCGCGCTGCGCCGGCGCGTGCACCACCTCGAAGAGGAGCGGCTCGTGCAGGGGCAGCGCCGGGACCGGCTGCACGCCCGCCTGGACCTGCTCGGCCGCCTCGCCGCCGACCTGCTGCGCGAGATCGGCGAGGGAGCGGGCCGCGGGGAGACCGAGCGGTCCCGCTGGGCCCGCGAACTGGACCGGGTGGACGGTGAACGCGACGCGTACGGCGAGGAACTGCGCGCCGTGGACGCCCGCCTGGCCGCCCTCGACGCCGAACTGAGGGAGGCCCGGCGGGCCATGGACCTCTCCGAGCACGAGCCGGCCGAGCTGGTCGGTCATGTCGAGCTCACCGTGGAGGCGACGGCCGCGGGACCGGCCGGACTGCGGCTGAGCCACCTCACCCCGTGCGCCCTGTGGCGGCCCGCCTACCGCGCCGTGCTCGACGGGGATTCCCTGACGCTGGAGACCGACGCGATGGTCTGGCAGCGCACCGGGGAGGACTGGTCGGACGTACGGCTGACGCTGTCGACCGCCCGGTCGGCGCTTGCCGGCGACCCGCCCCGGCTGAGTGAGGACCGGCTGACGCTCACGGACCGCTCCCCGGCGGAGCGCCGCACGGTCGACGTCGAGCTGCGGGAGGAAGAGATCGGTGACCTCGGCCCCGCCCCGGTCCTCGGACTGCCGGGGGTGGACGACGGCGGCGAGGTGCGGGTGCTGCACGCCTCCGCGCCGGTCCGCGTACCCGCGGACGGCCGCGCCCACCGGGTGCCGCTGTCGGCCTTCACGACGGCCGCGCGCAGCGAGTACGTCTGCACACCCGAGCTGTCCCCGCTGGTCACCCAGGTGGTGCGGGGCGACAACCAGTCCGGCCACGCACTGCTCGCCGGGCCCGTGGACCTGATCCGCGGCAGCGGATTCACCGGCCGCGGCACGCTGGACTTCACCGCCCCGGGCGCCCCCGTCGAGCTCGCCTTCGGCAGCAGCGACGACTACCGGGTCGTCCGGCTGACCGAGGAGTCCCGCGAATCCGGCGGGCTCACCCAGCGGACCGTGATCACCCGCACGGTCCGGCTGCACCTGTCCCGGTTCTCCGCCCCGGGAGAACGGGAGGAACGGGTGGTCCTCCTCCGCGAACGCATCCCGGTCTCCGAGGTGTCGGCCGTGGACGTACGCCTGCGCAAGGAAGTGTGCGCCCCGGCGCCCGACGTGCTCGACACGGAAGGAATCGCCCGCTGGGACGTCACCCTCCCGCCGGGCGGCCGGCGTACGGTCACCCTGGTCTACGAGCTGTCGGCGAGCGCCAAGGTCACCGGGCTCTGAGGTCCCGTCCCCGGCCGGTCAGGACGTTCCGCCGCCGTCGTCCTCGTCCTCCGCCGCGGCGGGCGGGGGCAGGGGTATGCGGGTCTGCCCGTCGATCGGCGCGGGGGTCCGCTCACCGAGCCGGTCCTCGAGCAGTTGCAGCCTGGTACGGGTCTTCTCGGTCGTCATGGTCTCCCCCTCACCGCCGCAGCGGCCCGGACTCCGACGGACGGCCATGCCGCTGGGCCGCGGCGGCGGACGCCACGGTCCCGGGGTCCTCGCCGGTGAGTTCGGAGATGCGGTGCGGCGGAAGCCCGGCGGCCACGGCGCGCGTGAGCAGCTCGTCCCGCTCGCCGGCGCAGTCGCGGTAGGCCAGCAGTTCGTCCTCCAGGCGGGCGAGGGCGCCGGGCGCCAGCGCATGGCGCAGCCGGCTCAGCTCCTCGTCGCTCAAGGGAACGGGCAGCTTCTCCGCGCCCTCGGGGATGCTCCCCGTCTCCTCGGGCGGCAGCAGCCGTACCCCGGCGGAGCCGGCCGTGACACCGTGCGCGTCGAGCCAGGCCCGTACCGCGGGCGTCTCCAGGCAGGCCAGTTCCCCCACGGCGGCGACGGGTACGCCCAGCGGGGGCGCCGAGCCGTCCACGAAGAACAGGTAGGCGTCGTCGGTCATGCTCGTCTCCTTCGCAGACGCGATGGTGGTCTGCTGTCCTCCTTACCCCCTCCGGCGCGACCCACCGCCGCTCCCGCGGCTCTCCGTCACCCGGTGTCACCCTTGTGCGCGGCCTCGGGCACCGCGCACGCCGCCGTACCGCCGGGCATACGGTGCCGGTTGTCGGCCACCAGCCGGTAGACGACGCGGGCGGCCCACCGCATCGGAGGCAGCATGAGCAGCGCCCCCAGCGGCGCCCAGCCCCGGCCGGTGTACAGAAGAATCTTCGCCACCGCCCGGGCTCCGCCGTACACCGTGCCGACAGGAGTCACCCAGAGCACTTCACGAGCCGCGCGCTCCGGTGTCACGCCCAGCGCGGGCAGGTCCGCGCGCTGCCACGCGACGACGTCGCAGGCGGGCTGGAGGCGACGTTCGGCGAACGCGACGGACGCCGTGCAGAAGCCGCAGTCGCCGTCGAAGACGAGCACGGGCCGGGCCCGGGTCCGCATGTCTCGCGTCCGCATGTCTCCACTCCGTACGTCTCCGGTCCGCATGCCTCCATGATGCCGGGGCCGCCCTCCGCGATGTCGTGCCCCCGGCGGCCTCCGGGAGGATGCGGCGGGCTGTCCGGGACAGGCGGGGAAACCGTCCGGACAAACCTCTGACCAGGCCGGACGGACGCCGCTTGTCCGGGACGGCTGTCCGCCGTTGCCTGCGGCTGCCCGGGGTCAGCACCATCGGAACCGCTGCACGCCACCGGCGCACCGATCGCCGGGAACGCGGCGAAGCCGACAACGACGCGCAGAGCGTGACGAACGAAGCGCCGGACTGGACACCGTCGGACATCGGCCCCTTGGCCTGCTACGACGACAACGTCGTGAACGGCCCCGGGGGTACCAGCGTGAGGAATTCCATCTGGCTCAGGAACGGACCCAACGCGGGCTGTGGCAACTCCAGCGGCTACTCGCTGCCCGTGGGGACGCGGCTCGGCGGCTGGTGCTACACGTACAACGAGTCGGGGAACAAGTGGTACTACGTCAGCGTGGGGGGCGCGGCTCCGCATGGCTGGAAACTCGGGCAACGTCACGTCGGGGGGACGCGAGCTCCATCACCACGCCCTGCTCCTGAGGTGACATGAGCAAGGCCCGGAGCGGCTGGCCGCTTCGGTCAGGGGTCTGCCCGGTCCGGCCGGGCAGACCCCTGACCGCCGGAAGGGTTCGGGGGATGAGGGGTCCGTCAGGTCCCCACGACGGCTTCGAGCGGGCTCGGAGCGGCTGCCCGGCGCGCCGTCGGTCGGCGGGCCGACCAGACCGGCGCACCTCCGCCGGACGGGGTCCGGTCACTTTGCCCCCGATGTGCTCAGCCGCTCGCGTCGACGTGCCGTTCGAGCGGCCGTGCGTGCTCCCGCTCCACCGGAAGCCACAGCTCGGCGTCCGCTTCGGTCCCGTCGGCCGACAGGAGCGTGCGCAGGATTTCGGGTCCCGGGCGGCTGCGGTACGGATTGGACGGGAACCACTCCACGAACACCTCCCGCCACAGCTCCTGGATGGCCTGAGGTGCCGGCCCGGAGGCGGTGAAGACCGCCCACGTACCGGCGGGGACGGCCAGGGCAGTGGTGCCCGCGAAGGCAGGCGCGTCGGTGACGACCCCGTGGTAGTAGTCGAGTTCGGTGCCCTCCGCGCGGCTCGGGTCCAGGTCGTCGCAGACCGCGACGATGCCGTGGGGCTCCTGGTCCGACAGCTTCTCCAGACGTTCGAGGGTCTGCGGGTCGATCCCGCGGACGAAGTCGATGATCGCCTGGTTCGGTCCTGTGTGCACCAGTGGCACGCGGGCCTTGGGCCCGATGACGGTGAAAGTTGGGCGGTCCACTATGCGGTAGCGCATGCTGCTGCTCCCTTCGACGATGAGTCGGAAGGACAACCGGTGCTGGGAGACGAGGGCGGCGCCGGTACGCCGGGCTTCGCCCGGTCCGACTCCGTGCACCGAGCGGAACGCCCGCGCGAACGCCTCGCCCGAGCCGTATCCGTACCGCACGGCGATCCCCAGGAGCGCTTCCCGCCCCGCGAGCACCTCGGCGCCCGCGACGGTGAGTCGACGGCGCCGGATGTACTCCGAGAGCGGCATCCCCGCGAGCGCGGAGAACATCCGGCGCAGGTGGTACTCCGAAGTCGCCGCGATGCGCGCCAGCACAGCCACGTCGATCGACTGGTCGAGGTGGTTCTCGATGTGCTCCATGGCCTGGTTGAGCCGCTCCAGCACGTCCGGTCTCCTTCCTGCTTGCCGTCCCCACGCTAGGCGCCACGCATCCGGCGGGACCCGACATCCTGTGCCCGATGATGTCGGGTGCGCCGAGGGGCACCGTGCACGGGCGTCCGGCAATCACCAGGGGGTTGCCGCCCGGACGTGGACGATCCCTGTGTCACAGTCCTCGCATGTCCAACGGCATCGCATACCCCGTATTCCGTACCCGTGACTCCGCGCTCGCCTTGGCAATGGCTCGCCGGATGGTGGCGTTCGGTGTCCAGCCCTGCTCCGAGGTGTCCGTTGAGGCCGAGATCTCTTCGCTGCCCGAGGTGCAGCGGATGCGTACTGCCCTTCCCGAGGCGTGGTTCACGAGCTGGACGGCACCGCAGGACGCGGAGGACGACGTCCTGGACCTCGCACGGTCGGTTCCTGCCGGTGAACTGCCCGACGACCTGGCCGCGGCGGAGGAGTACCTGCCTCTTACCGTCTCGATGCCGGATCAGCCCGTGGGGAGCGTCGAAGACCACTTCACGGCAGTGGTCGGGCCTCACCCGGCGGCGATCCGCTGGTCCGCACTGATGTGGCCGGCGGCGCCCGAGCGCGACCTGTACGGCGAGGGCAAGCACGCCGAGGTGACCCTCCTGCTGAACTGCGACTCCATCGCGTTGGACGCCCCCGCCGAAACGCATCTGGTTCTCGTTCACGTTCGTCGCCGCAACCGTGACGGTTACGAGGACCGCTTCGCGCAGTGGCTTGCCGAGCGGATCGGACAGCAGGTGGTCGGGCCTCCTCAGGACGGAGGATGACGGCTCCGGGAGGGGTTTTCCCCACCACTGCCCATGTGCGGCACGTCGCGGAACCGGCGGGGTCTCAGCCCCCCACCAGCCGGTGGACGAGGAGCGCCGAAGCGCCGGCCAGGAGTGCGATCACCCAGATGGCGACCAGCGGCTGCCGCCCCCTCGCCAGTGCCTTCACCGTGGCGACGACCTCGACGGCTGCCCCGAGCACGCCGAGGGACCCGATGACCGCCGCCGTCCAGTAGGCCCAGGCGTGCTCGCCGATGAAGCGCAGCAGCATCAGGGCAGGACCGAGGAACACGACAGGCCACGTGTTGCTGCTCAGCGAGGGTTCCGCGGGCTTGGTACGCCCGTCCTTCGTCCCGGCATCGGGCGTACCGGCCTCCGGCATCGTCCCCACTCCCCCGTTCCGTCATGATCAAGATCTGGCATCCCCTACGACGTCGGGAGCGGCCGTCAGGTTGCCTGCGGACGACAGGAACGATCAACGCCCGTACGCGCCCGCCTGTTCGCCCGAGCGCCGGCCCGCCGCACAGGCCCGTGTGCGACCGGACGGGACTCTCCACGCCTGCGTGGCCTGCGCGTTCAGGCGGCCGCGGCGACCCCGATGCCTAGGGCGATGAAGAGCCAACCGGTGGTGAGTTCCCAGCGGTGGCGGACCGTCGGCCGGTCGAGCAGGGACCGCAGCCGGGCGGCGACGTGGACGAGGCCGAACCAGTAGACGACCCCGATGAGGACGTCCAGGACGCCGAGGAAGAAGATCTGCCGGGTCGGCGAGCCGCCGGCGTCGACGAACTGCGGCAGGATGCTGAGGAAGAACAGCGCGGCCTTCGGGTTGAGCACGTTGGTGAGGAAGCCCTGGCTGAAGCCGGACCGCCGCCCGCCCGGCACGCCCGCGCCCGCCGCCTCCGGCAGCCCGGCCGGGGAAGGGGCGCCGTCCTCGGCCGCGCCCGACGCCTCCCCGTCCGCACGCCGCCGCTTTCGCACGGCCCGCCGGGCGGCGAGCACCGCCCGCACCCCCAGGTACACGAGGTAGGCCGCGCCCAGCAGTTTGACCGCGTCGTACACCGCCGGGGAACGGGCGGCGACCGCCGACAGCCCGACAGCGGCGGCGAGCATGTGCACGCACAGCCCGGCCTGCGCACCCAGCGCGGCCGCCCGCCCCTTCGACGGATGCTCGGCCGCCGCTCTCACCACCACGACGAAGTCGGGGCCGGGAACCACGTACGCCACCAGCACCACGCCGAGGAAACCGATGAGGTCGACCGACATGCGCCCTCCTTCGTCCGCCCGCCCACCCGGCCGCGCTGCGGTCGACCACCCGTCAGGGCGGGGCGGGACGGGGCCATGCGCTTCCCGTACCCGCGGACAGCCCGGACAGGCGCCGCGCCCGGGACGACGGACCTTTCGGCCCCCGATTGCCGTATCCGGAGGGCCGTCCTTGCGGGGATAGCGACGCTATTCGGTCAGCTTGGATGGATGTTGGATGAACGCGCCGCGACGGAGAGCAGGTCAGCGGCCTTCGCACGGCTGTCACGTCGGGGTATCACGGTGCGTCCGGAGGTGATCACGTACCGCGCGCAACCCGCCTGAGCTGCCTGAACGACCATTCGGTCGCCGATAATCGAACGGGTTGTCTGTAAATCGGTCATGGATGTGCGCGCAACTTTCACACCCGACAGACTCTGCGACGTACAGCCCACAAAGCACAGGCAAGTCCAGCCTCTACCCTTCGAATTGAAAGAGAGTGTCGCCGTGCGTCGCCACATCGCTGCCGTCTCCGCCGCTACCCTTCTGACCCTGGCCTGCGCCGCCGGTGTCGCGGAAGCGCAGCCCACCAGCCTGTACGCCCCCTCCGCCGTGGTCCTCACCGTCGCCCAGGGCGGGGAGGACGGCACCGTCGTACGGGCGGCCACCCTCAGCTGCGCGCCGAGCGCGCAGGGAACGCACCCCGACCCCAAGGCCGCCTGTGCGGCACTCGCCGCCACCGCCGGCACCCTCGACACGCTCCTGGCCACGCCGGACACCGACCGCGCCTGCCCGATGCACTACGACCCCGTCACCGTCACCGCGGACGGTGTGTGGCAGGGCAAGCGCATCTCCTGGAAGCACAGCTTCTCCAACGCGTGCGTCATGGCCACGACCCTCAACGGGAACGCCGTCTACGCGTTCTGATCCGTCCGTCCTGCCCGGGACGCCGGTCACGGACGGAAGCGGGCGCCCCTCGCGGGCGCCCGCTTCACCGTGTGCGTCCGGCGTCGAGGACCGGGCGTCAGGCCGACACCTCGACCGCGGAGCGCGTCGTGGCCACCGCCTCCCCCACCACCCGGCGGCGGCGGACCGGCAGGCCGAGGGTCGGATGGGCCACGCCCCAGGCCGCGCCCTTGCAGACCAGTTCCTTGTAGACGGCGGCGAGCCGGCCGGTCAGAGCCGCGTCGACGGCCCGGTCGTCGGCGGTGACGTACTGGATGAGACCTTCCTTGCGGCCCAGCGAGATGCACTGGTTGAAGTAGCGGATCGGCATGTCCGGGACCTTCCCGCCCGTCAGGCGCGCGGCGATGGCGTCGGCGGCCTGCCACGCGGCGGGGACGCCCGAGGCGCACGACATCCTCAGGGGCTTGTCGCCCGGGCCCATCGCCATGGCCGCGTCGCCGACGGCGTACACGTCCGGGTGGGAGACCGAGCGCATGGTCCCGTCGACCACGATCTGCCCCGTCCCGGTGGTCTCCAGGGCGGTGGCCCGCGCGATCGGGTGGACCGCGAAGCCGGTGGTCCACACGGTGACCGCCGCCGGGATCGCCTCGCCGCCGGCGGTGGTGACGCGGTCGGCTCCGACACCGGTGACCGCGGCGTTCTCGTGCACGGTGATGCCGAGCCGGTCGCAGGTCTTCCGCAGGTGCCGGCGGCCCTTGTCCGAGAGCCAGTCGCCGAGCCCGCCGCGGGTGGCGAGGGAGACAGCGAGGTCCGGACGGGCCTCGGCGAGTTCGGTCGCGGCCTCCAGACCGGTGAGCCCACCGCCGACGACGACCACGGACTGCCCGGCGTCCAGGCCCGCCAGCCGCTCGCGCAGCCGGAGCGCCCCGGGGCGGCTCGCGATCTCGTAGGCGTGCTCGGCGGCGCCGGGCACCCCGTGGTCGTGCCAGCCGCTGCCGAGGGCGTACACGAGGGTGTCGTACTCCAGCTCCTCGGCGCCGCCGTCCGCGCCGACGACGGCGACCGCCCTGCGGTCGACGTCGACGCCGGTGACCTGCGCGAGCTTCAGCTCGACGCCGGTGCCCCGGAACATCTCGCGGAAGGGCCGGGGCCGCAGGTGCCGGCCGGCCGCAAGCTCGTGCAGCCGGACCCGCTCGACGAAGTCCGGTTCGGCGTTGACGAGCGTGATGGTGACGTCGTCATGGTGCAGCCGCTTGGCGAGGCGGCCGGCCGCGACGGCTCCGGTGTATCCGGCGCCGAGAACGATGATGCGGTGCTGCATTTCCTGCTCCTGTCTGCGGGTCCCGACCTGTGTTCTGCGCGGTGACGCCCCTTGAACCGGGCAGCCCGCCGTTTCCTGACAGGAACGTGATGTGAACCGGATCACATCGGGATCAGCAGCACCTCACCTCACGATCGGGACCACACCCGGCGGGGTCAGAAGGCGTGGAACAGGGGTTCGCCGTGTTCGCCGGCCGCCCACACCTCGGTCGCGCGCTCCAGCTTGTCGGGGTTGGCCTGGCTGCGGAACGCGGCAATGCCCTCGGCGGTGATCTCCAGGCACACGATGCCGACGACCCGGCCGTCGACGACCGCCACGATGGCGGGGTCGCCGTTGGCGGACGTGACGTAGATCCCGGGCGAGCCGCCGACCCAGGCACGCTTGGACCGTGCGGGCATGAACAGCCCCCGCATGAACTTCGCGACCGCGACGGCGCCCTCGAACGCCTTGGTCCGCGCCGGGACCTTCCCGCCGCCGTCGCCGATCGCGATGGCGTCGCTCCTGAGCAGCTGCACGAGCGGCTCGGTCTTCCCGCTGGTGGCGGCCGCCAGGAACTCCTCGACGATCCGCCGGGCGGCGGCCTCGTCGACCTCGCTGCGGGCCTTGCCGTCCGCGATGTGCTTCTTGGCGCGATGGTAGATCTGCTGGCAGGCGGCCTCGGTGAGGTCGAGGATGTCGGCGATCTCCCGGTGCGGGTAGTCGAACGCCTCCCGCAGCACGTACACAGCCCGCTCGTTGGGCGACAGCCGCTCCATGAGCGTGAGGACCGCGTACGAGACCGACTCACGCTGCTCCGCGGTGTCGGCCGGGCCGAGCATCGGGTCCCCGTCGAGGAGCGGTTCCGGGAGCCACTGGCCCACGTACGTCTCGCGCCGCGACCGGGCCGACGTGAGCTGATTGAGGCACAGGTTGGTGAGGACCTTCGTCAGCCAGGCCTCGGGGACCTCGATGCGCTCGACGTCGGCGGCCTGCCAGCGCAGGAATGCCTCCTGTACGGCGTCCTCCGCCTCGCTCGCGGAGCCGAGGAGGCGGTAGGCGATGGCTTCCAGACGGGGCCTCGCGGCCTCGAACCGGTTCACGTCCTTCGTGGTCAGCGGCATGGCCGGATCCTAACCGGCCACCGCGGAGGTCGTCGGCGGCGGCCGGGGCCGCGACGCCCGGCACCCGCTTTCCGCCTGCCCCGCGGTCAGCAGTCCGGGACCGTGCCCCACCCCGTGTCGACGTAGGCGGCGGGGACGAAGCCGTCCAGTTCCGGATCGTTCTTGATGAGGTACCAGACGCCTTCGCGTCCGGGCGGGCCGGTGTAGGCGCCGCCCACGGGGACGACACGGCCGGAGACCCTGCATCGCACCGCGACGTGGTGGCCCAACGGGTAGACAGCCGTTCGCCATTCGGGACCGTCGTCCGTGGGCGTCCGGTAGGCCTCCACGGCTCCCGAGTCCGGTGCCCCGCCCTCGCCGTCCTTGGACCAGGCGATCTCACCCGGGACGACGTGCTCGGGTTCCGGAGCGGGTGGCCGGGTCCTCCCCGGCGGCGGCGTGAACGGCGGTGGCTCGACGCGCCGTTCGCTCCCCGGGCTGGAGGGCACCGGCCGGCTCTCCGTGGCATCGGCGTCTGCGCGGTGGGAGCGGGTGGCGCGCGGAGGAACGGCGTCCGGTGTCCCGGGCGGCGTACGCGGCGCGGTGCCCGTGGCGGAAGGTGACACCGTGAGGTTCGGGGACGGGGTGGGGCTGTGGAGGGCCCCGGGTGACGCGGACGAACTCGGCGCGGACGGTTTGGCGCTCCTCCCCGGGTCGGCACCGGTCAGGACGAGGGCCAGGGCCGACACAGCCGTCATGAGCGTGACCGCGGCAGCACCGGGGATGGTGATCCGCTTCCGCTTCCACCAGGGCCGGGCCGCGGGTGCGGGGGCCGGCGTGCTCTCCGGCCCGGTCAGGACGGTGAAGCGGCCGGGAGAACCTCCGCATGCCTGATACGCCGCTGCCCACTCCCTCACGAGGTCGTCCGTCGGGAGCCGCAGCTCCACGGCGGCGATCCGGACGAGGAGTTCGACCTGCGGCCAGGCGGGCGGCCCGGTCCGTCTGTCGCTCGTCAGGGCATGCCACGTCCCCTTCGACGGTGACGCCTTCATCCCGGGAACGTCGCCCCGGCGGACGACCGGATCGCCGAGACCCTGCAACTCGTCGAACGTCCGTTTCGTCGACTCCTTCAAGGCGCGTAACGCGGTGCGGTAGGACTGCCAGTCCTCCGGTCCCGCCTTGCTCAGCCTGTCCCGCCACGTCTCCGCCATCGCCTGCGAACCTCCGCGCTGTCATCCAGGTCACCAGAATCGCGGATGTCGCCGCCCTTGCGGCTCCGCGGAGCGGCACCGCCGTACCAAGTTTGTTCAAACGCGCCGGGTGCGGAGGCCCTCACCTGGGCGAACTCCCCCGGCCGCGCACGAAATCATCCAGCTACGGAGGTGGTCTGGCGTGAACCGGTCGCCGAACGCTCTGCTCCTCCTACGCCGCTTCCCGCGGCTGGGCCGGGCCCGGCCAGGGCCCGGTTTCAGGACGTACGAGCAAGGACGGATACCGCCATGACCGACCCGACCCTCACACCCCGCCCCCGACCCGGACCCGGACCCGGGCCCGGGCCGGGGCCCGCACCCGCACCCGCACCCGCACCCGCGCCCGCGCCCGCGGCGGGTCCCGCATCCGCACCGGCACCGGCACCGGGCGCTCCGGATCAGGCCAAGAAGGTCATGGCGATCATCATCGCGCTCCTCTGCGGCACGGTCGCCGGTCTGTTCGCCTACCTGCTGGGGCGTCACCTCGGAGCCACACCGCTGGAGGGCCTGGGCTGCTCGGGTATCTCCTTCCTCGCCGTCACCGGTCTCGTGAAGGCGATCGAGGAGAAGGTCGGCGTCCTCTGAAGCCCTCGGCGGTGCGGCCGGCCGGGGACGGTGCATGCCCGTCACCGGCGCTGCCGCCGGGCGGGGGCGCGTACGGCATCGGCGTCCGCTCCCGCCGGACGAGCCGCGTCCGCGGGCTGCGGCACGGCGGGTCCGGACAGGTCCGGTCCCCCGGCTCCGGCCCGCCGCTCCGTCGTACCCGGCCGGTAGGGACCACCCGGGCTGCGACGCGGATCACTCACTGCCCGTCCCGGATCCGGGCCATTCCCTCCCCGACTCTGCTTGGCTGGTGACTCCGATGATCACAGGAGGTCGATACGCATGGCGCTCACGCACTGGGGATTCATCTACACGGCGGACGGCAGCGCGGCAGGCGGCGCTGTCAGCGTCGTGGACACGGGGAAGTGCCGCAGTGTGTTCGTCGGGGTGGAGAAGCCCGAGGAGGGCATCGAGGTCGCGCGGCGCCTGGTGGCCGAGGGCGCGCAACTGATCGAGCTCTGCGGGGGGTTCGGGCCGGTATGGGCCGGGCGTGTCATCGAGGCGATCGACGGCGCGGTCCCCGTGGGCACGGTCGGCTACGGACCCGAAGCGGTCGATCAGGTGCACGCGATCTTCTCCTGATGCGTGCCGGCCCCTCCCCTCCGCAGGGGCCGGCCCAGGTCGCACGTCCCAGCCGGCGCGGTCCTCCTCGCGCAGCAACCCGATTGCGATCATGGTCGGCCATGATGGCACGAGCCGTGGTCCTCGTCAGCGGCCCGGGCCCGGGTCCGGATGGACGGCTTGCGTGATGCCCGCGCGTGCCGCCTCCAGCTGAGCGGCGAATGCGACGCCCAGGAACAGGGCGATCCCGGTCACGTTGGCCCACAGCAGCAGTGCGACGAACGCGGTCAGGGGCCCGTAGACGGCTCCGAAGGAGCCGCTCCGGCTGACGTAGAGGGCGAGGAGACTCGTGGCGCCGGTCCACAGCAGGAGGTGAACCCCCGATCCGAACACGAGCCAGGTGTAACCGGGTTGGTCGCGGCGCGGTGCCCAGCGGAAGATGACGGCCGAGGCCAGTGCCGCCAGGACGATCCCGACCGGGAGGTGCAGGTTCTCCCACCAGGTGAGCACGGCGGGCGGCCAGTGGAGCGCCTGGACCACCGCTTGTCCGATGTCCTTCCCGGCGACCATGGCGAGGAAGCCGCCGCCCAGCGGGAGGCCGGCGCACAGGGCGAGGAGTATTCCCCTGCCGTACTTGGCGGCGAAGGGACGGTCCCGCTCGATGCCGTAGATGCGGTTGCAGCCGCGTTCGATCTGTCCCATGGCCGACGCCAGGTTGACCACGGCGAACCCCATGCCCATCCACATCGCGATCGCGCCGGCCGTGTCCCCGGCGCTGCGCCGGGTGTCGGCGAGGGCCTGGCGTACGACTTCCGCGCTGGTGCCCGGCACGATGCGGGCCAGGGCCAGCTCGACGGCCTTGCCGAGTGCTTCCGTGTGCACGGTGGTGGTGATCCCGACGAGGGCGATGGTGAACGGCACGATGCCCAGCACCACCTGGTACCCGAGGGAACGGGCGAAGCTGAACCCGTCGGCGTAGCGGAATCGTGCGAAGGAGTCGACGAGGAGCTTGCGTCCGCCGTAGTGCCGCAGCGCGGTGAACGCCTCGTCGCCCGACAATTCCTCACCGAGCATGTCCCGCGTCTGCGGTACGTGTACGACCGTGCCCATGGAGCCCTTCCTGCGTGGCGCCCGGGCTCCTCGGTGGAGCCCTCCGCGCGGGTGCGGTCCACACTGCGTCCCGCGGGGTCCGCGCCCTTGCGTCCTCCGCGACCGCGTGTGGTTGTTCGTCCTCGAACCAGTACCCCGGCACGCCAATTGCGCACTGGTGAAAACGGCGGCGGCGCCGTGGCGCCCTTCCCGGCCGCCCGCCCAGGGTGCCGCCGCAGCCCGGGAGTGGGCAGTGCGGCGGCACCCTGGGCGCGGAGGTCAGATGCGGTGCACCGTGTGCAGCTTCTTCGCGTAGGTGCCGGTTCCGTCCAGGAGCGAGGCGCCGCCCAGGTCGGACATGGTGGGGCCGTTGATGGTCTTGCGGCTGGAGAGGAAGCGGCGCTTGCCGGCCGCGTCCTTGCCCAGGTAGATGCCGACGTGATCGACCGTGATCGTCGGGTTGTCGTCACCCGAGTCGGCGTTGAAGAGGACCAGGTCACCCGGTTGCAGCAGCGCCGCGGCGGGCGGCGTCGTGCCGTCGGCCGTGCGGTCGATCCGCACGCCGGGCGCGTACTCCACCATGTTCCGCGACTTGCGCGGGATGCGGGTCCCGGACGTGTCCTCGCCCGCGGCCATCGGGACACCCATGTGGTAGCCGTAGACCATGCGGGTGTAGCCGGAGCAGTCGAGGTTGCCGACCTGCTTGCTGGAGGGGCCGGTGTACGTTCCGTCGGGGAAGGTCCAGCCGACGTTCATGTACTCGTGGAAGTCGGCGCCCTCGTAGCGGTAGCCCTGCGGGTCGAGGTAGCCGTAGCCCGACTCGCCCAGGACCTGCTTGTCCTTGGCGGGACCGGCACCGCTGGTCACCGCCGGCGCGCCGGCGAGGAACATCGCCGCGTACGCGAGGACGTCCGGCACGGTGGAGCCGGCCCATCCCCGTATGACCTGCTCCAGTTGCGGGGTCCAGGTGCCGTCGAAGGGCTCCGGGAGCACGCGCACCCAGTCGCCGTGCGTGACGCTCGGCGGCGTCGCCCAGTTGGCGGCGTCCACCTCGAAGCGGCTGACGAGCAGCTTGACGGGAAGGTTGGTGCAGCCGTCGTTGGCGAGCGCGCGCAGGCCGACGCGGCCCGTGGCGAAGGTGGAGTCGGTGACGTCCACGGCCCACGCGGACGGCTCCGTGGAGGCGGAGCGCCACGCCTTGACCTGGATGCGGGCGCCCTGGCGGCGTACCCGGATCGTCCAGTCGGTGCCCGCGGGCACGCCCGTCGCGAGGGTGACGGCCGCGGTCAGCTGGGTGACCGTGTCGGTGACCTCCTTCTCGACCCGCAGTTCGACCGCGCCGGTGGTGAGGAAGGACAGGCGGGCCCGGTAGTTGTTGTGGGTGTCCTGGTAGCCGAAGGACAGGGCGTACGAGCAGGCCTGGCCGGCGGGCACCTTGTCGAAGCGGGCCACGGACCGCACGTCGACGTCGGTGATCTCGTCGTCGCGCAGGGTGGCGTGGCGGCTGGCGAAGTCGGTGGTGAGGGCGATGACGCCGGTGCCCGGCACGACCGAGTAGTCGGTGTCGGCGGGACCGAGGGTGGACCAGCTGCCGCCGCCCGGGGAGGTGCCCCAGTACTGGCGGTCCGCGAGCGGCAGCGACACGTCGGGCAGCGTGCGCTGGAAGTCGTCCACGAACGGCTTCTTGTTCTCGGTGAACGTCCGCGTCGGGCCGGGCAGGACGACGGTCCGCGCGCCGTGCGTCAGCAGCGCCACGCGCTTGCCGCCGGAGGTGACCTCGGTGCGGGCCGGGGTGCCGGGAAGCACGGTGGCGGTGAGCGGAGTGTTCAGCGTCACCGGGGCGAAGTACGACGCGTTCAGCGGGGGCAGCGTCACGGAGGAACGGGCCGAGGTCAGGCCGGCCGGGCCGGGGAAAGGATCGACGGGGACAGGTGCCGGCCCGGCGGCCCGGGCGGGGGTGGCGACGACACCGCTCAGCGGGACGGTGGCGGCCGAGGCCGCGAAGAGGGCGAGCAGGCTGCGCCGTGAGGTGTGAGACATGACGTCATGATCCGTGCACGTCCGGTGAAGAGATGCATCGCCCCTGGTCGAAGCCCGTTCTTATGCCGGGCGCGCAGTAAGTCCCGATGTAGCGGTTTCGCATGACTGATCATCTCATCGGATGACATGCTCGGCGGGGTGGCCGAGCCGGCGCCGGGCGCAGGTTGTGTCAGCGGGGGGTTCGGAAGGGGGTTGCCGCTCGGTGGGTGCCGCACCGCTCGGTGGCGACCGCGGGCACCGACGGACACGGGTGCGCGTCGGGGCTCGGACGCGGGCTCCGCGGCCTACGGGGCCGCCGGGCTGCCGGGGCCGCCGGAGCCGCCGGGTCGCCCGGGTCGACGGGTCGGCTCGCCGTACCGTCCGCTCCGGGGGACCATGCACCGGGGCGGGGTGTCGGAGAGCCCGTCGGTTCACCCGACCGACCGCCGGCGAAGGAGTCGGACGTGCAGGAGCTGATGATCATCGAGGCGCCGTCCGTACTCGGGTTGCGTCCGTCCGGTGTCCAGGATCTGCCGGCGGCTCTGTTCGCGGCGGGGCTGCAGGACCGTCTGGGGGCGGTGCGGGCCGGCCGGGTCGCAGCGCCGGCGTACGACCCGGAGCGGGACGAGGCCACCGGGATCCTCAACCCGGCCGGCATCGCGCGCTGCTCCGCCCGCCTGGCCGACGTGGTCGGCGGTGTCCTGGACCGCGGCGGCTTCCCCGTGGTCCTCGGCGGCGACTGCACCATCCTGCTCGGCAACCTCCTCGCCCTGAAGCGCCGGGGACGCTACGGCCTGCTGTTCCTCGACGGCCACACCGACTTCTACCAGCCGTCGGCGGAACCGGCCGGGGAGGCGGCCTCGATGGAACTCGCCCTGGCCACGGGCCGGGGCCCGCGGATGCTCGCCGACCTCGAAGGCCGTGGGCCCCTGCTCCGGGACGAGGACGTCGTCGCCTTCGGCTTCCGTGACACCGCCGAGTCCGCCGAGGCCGGGATGCAGCCGCTCCCGCCTCGCCTGCACGCGATCGACCTCGACGGCGTGCGCGCGGCCGGCGCCGCTGCGGCGGCGCACCGGGCGGTCGGCCTTCTCACCGCCGGCGGGAGCGCCGGGTTCTGGGTCCACCTGGACGTCGACGTCCTGGACGACGCCCTCATGCCGGCCGTCGACTACCGCCTGCCCGGCGGGCTGTCGTGGCCGGAGCTGGAGCGTGTGCTGCGGACGGCGCTGGCGGACGAGCGAGCCGTCGGTCTCGACGTCACCATCTTCAACCCCCGCCTCGACCCCGGAGGAACCATCGCCGCCCGGCTCGCCGAGTGCCTCGGCCGCGGGCTGTCCGCGCGCACGGACCACGGAGGCTGAGCCCGGGGACGACCCGGGCACGGCCATCCGGTTACGGCACGGCCACGCGGGCCTTCGCGGCCTGCTCCGCCCGGGCGTCACCGTCATCGCACATCGCCTGCCCGAGCAGCGTCAGCAGCGCGTCGTCGATGGGGTGGTGCTGCGGCGTTCCCGAGGAGTCCATCCGGTTCCACCTCTGGAGGTTGACGGCGACGGACATGCGGCGCTCGCCGTCGGCACGGGTCAGGGACACCGTTCCCGCTCCCCAGACCGATCCGTCATGGCCCCAGAAGGTGCCGCACTCGCCGAGGTCGACCTTGTGCAGGCCGAGGCCGTACTCGATCGTCGATCCGTCCAGGGCGCGGACGGGCAGGGTGCGCTGCATCTGCTCCAGCGACGACCGGTCGACGATCCTGCCGTCGAGCAGCATGCCGTAGAAGCGGTTGAGATCCTCCATGGTCGACACCAGGGCGGCCCCCGTCCACGTCCAGGACGGGTCGTAGACGCTGTAGTCACGCGGCGGGGAGACCAAGCCGTGGAGCGCCTCGTACATCTTCGGGTGCGGGCCCCTGATGCGCGGCCCGGTCGGGAACGAGGTGTGCCGGAGGCCGGCGCGCTGGATGACGTTGCGGGTGATGTACTCCTCGGCCGTCGTACCGGTCACCCGTTCCAGGAGCAGGCCGAGGAGCAGGTAGTTGGTGTTGGAGTACACGCCCGTGGGGCCGCCGGGCTCGCCGGCGGGAGGGGCCGCCAGGCCCATCTCGACCAGCTCGGCCGGGCGGAACCGCCGGAACCGGTTGTCGTCCAGGCTCCGGGGCGAGACGTCCGGCTCGGAGGGGAACCCCTGCAGGGACGGGAAGGCGTAGGGGAGGTAATCGGGAAGCCCGCTGGTGTGGTTGAGCAGCATCCGGACCGTGATCTTCCGCCCCCGCTCCCCCGGCACCAGCCGCGGCAGATAGCGGCCGATCGGCGCATCGAGCTCGATGCGGCCCTGCTCGACCTGCTGCATGACCGCGGCGGCGGTGAAGGTCTTGGTGACACTGCCGATGCGCTGCCGCATGTCCGGCCTGACGGGTCGACCGGTGCCGACGTCGGCGACCCCCGCGGCGCCGCGCCACGACGTGCCGCCGTCGCGCACCTCGGCGAATACCCCGGGCACCCCCGCGTGGTGGACACCGTCCAAGGCGGACTCCAGCGCGGCGGGATCCAGGCCGGCCGACGGGCCCGCGCTGCCGACGACCGGGTCGGTCCCGGTCCGTTCGGGCGCGGGAGCCGCCGCCGTCGTGCCCGCGCACACACTGAGCGCGGCCACGCTCGCACAGAGCACCGTGCGGATCTTCATGACGTTCGTCCTCTCGTGATCGATGAGCGCGACGGGGACTCTCCCCGTGCTGTTCGGTGTCCCCGGCTCACGCGGCCAGCGCGCGGCGCAGCACTGCGGCGAGCTCGGCGATCTGCCGCTGCGAGACCTCGGCGGACAGGATCGCCTGTGAACCGTGGAAGGTTCCGGGCCACTGGTGGAGCTCGACCGGAACGCCGGCCCGCAGCAGGCGCAGTGCGTACTCGATGCCTTCGTCGCGGACCGGGTCGAACTCCGCGGTCGCGATGTAGGCCGGTGGCAGGCCGGACAGGTCGGTGGCCCGGGCCGGGGCGGCGTACGGTGTGGCGGGCCGGGAGCCCAGGTAGTACCGCCACACCGCGGTGAGCGTGTCGCGATCGTGCCAGGGCGTGTCGGTGAAGGTGCACTGCGACCACGTCTCCTGCCGGTCGTCGAGCCCGGGCTGGTTGAGCAGCTGGAAGCGGATCGGCGGCCCCTGCTCGTCGCGCGCCCGCAGCGACACCGCGGCCGCAAGGCCCGCGCCGGCGCTGTGGCCGCCGACCGCGATCCGCTCCGGGTCGATGCCGAGGTCGGCCGCGTGCTCGGCGGTCCACTTCAGTACGGCGCAGGCGTCGTCGAAAGCCGCCGGGAACGGGTGCTCGGGCGACCGCCGGTAGTCCACCGAGATCACCACGGCACCGGAGCCGAGGGCGAGCCGGGTGGCCCACGGGTACTCGGTGTCCAGGTCGCCGAAGACGAATCCGCCGCCGTGCAGCCAGACGATGGCGCCCCGTGCCTGGTGCGGGCGGTGAATCCGCACCGCCACGTCCGGATCGGCGGCCACCGTGCGGTCCTCGGTCTCCAGGCCCGTGGTGTCCGGCGCCGGAACCGCGGCGGCACGCTCCGCGAAGTTCTTGCGCGCGGCGACCGGATCGGCCAGGTCGGGCTTGGGGAGGAACGGTATGAACGCTTCGAGTTCGGGATCCATGACGACCATCCTCACCGCCGTCGCCCGGGGGTTCACCCGCCATCCGTCGCGCATCCCCGCCCGAACACGCGCCGTTCGGCGCGCACCGCACGCGCCTGCCGCGGGCGGCCTGTCGGGCCGGGAGGTGAGTACGCGTACTCATGCCCGGGGACGTCACGGCTCCTACCGTGAGCCTGACTTCGGTACGGGGCGCAGAGGTGCGGAGGAACGCATGGGACACGGCACGTCAGGGGCAGCCGCACGGCACGGCTCCGGCCACCGGGGCAGGCCTGCCGCCCTGGCGGCTGCGGTCGCCCTCGCGGCGTTGGCCCTCGGCGCCTGCGGCACGGAGCGCGTGACGACGGGGGAGGCGGGCACGGCGGGCGGGACGGTGACCGACGGGGCCACGACCGGCGGGACCGCCACCGACGGGACGACAGCCGACGGGCGCACGTCCGACGGGACCGCGACCGGCGGGCGGGACACCGGCCCGAGTCCCTCGGTGAGGTCCCCGTACGCGGAGCCGGGGGCCGGTGACGGCGCCCCGCACTACCGCGAGAACAACGGCTTCCGTATCCCCGGCGACATGTCCGCCGCCGGCGCCGAGGACGCCCGGCGGGAGGCCGACCGCATCGAGCCGGTGTTCAAGAGGCTGTGGCAGCAGCGGACGTGGGACCCGAAGTCGGTCCGCGCCGCGATGCTCGAGCTCGGGTACGAGGAGGAGCGCTTCGACGCCCGGGGGAACCGGCTCGGCGGGATCCTGCGTGTCGAGCCGATGAGCCCGCGCTACGTGAACGGCCGGTACGTCCGGCCCGAGGGTGCGCGGGTGGGTCTGCGCGTCCGGGACGACGCCTGCGTCACCGCGTTCGTGCAGCGGAGCAACTACGAGGTGTCGGTCAACGGTCCCTACCTGGAGACGGGTTGCTTCCAGCCGCCGACCGGGCACTGAGAGACGGCGGTCGCCCGTGCCGCGCATCGCCCGGTCCCCGGCCGGTCGTCCGGGGACGAGTCGGAACGCCTGGAACGCCTCGAAGGGCGGCTCGAACGGCGGATCGGGCAAGCGGAGGGCCTTGCAGCGCCTCACCGGCTCGGTAGCGGGACCGGCAGCGGTGCCGACCGTCGTCACGGGATCGCCGGGGAAGGCGTCCGGGATCACCGTCCACCCCAGGTTCCGCTCGTAGTAGCGCACCGCGGTGCGCACGGACGGCGTCCAGTAGGCGGTCGCCATCGCGCCCGGGCACCGTGATTGTCTTGAAGTCCGCCTGGCGGTCCCGCGTCCGCGGGGGCCCCTCCTGCGCGAGCCGGCGGCGTGCCTCGCGGACCCGGCTCCTGCGTTCGTCCGTCCTCATCGTGCTGACGCGCCCCATGGTGCGATCGCCCCGCGTCCGGTCTCCTCACTTGATCCGGTGCGGGCGGCGGGCCGCCGCCAGGCGTCGGCGCGGTGGCTCACGCGGCGCCCTCCTGGGAGCCGCCGTCGCGCCGCGGACCGCCGACAGCGGCAGCCGGGCCGGCAGTGGCGGACGAGGCGGCAGCGGCAGCCGGGGCGGTACGGCCGTCGCGGGTGCCGCGGCCTTCGTGGGTGCCGCCGCCCTCGCGGGCGGCTCGGCCTTCGTGGGCGGCTCGGCCGATGAGCCGTGACAGCTCCTCGGCGTCGGCCTCGGTCAGACCCGCGATCTTGATGTCGCCGGCGGTCGAGGCGGTGGTGACGGTCAGCGTCGCCAGGCCGTACCGGCGCTGGATCGGCCCGCGGACCGTGTCGACCGTCTGCACCTGGGACAGCCGGGCGATCCGGCGCCACTGCCATATCCAGCCGCCGGCTGCGTAGACGGCGTACGTGCCGAGCTCCCAGGTGTGGGCCGCGTACCGGCGGCGTGGCATGAGGAGCAGGTAGCCGAGCGCGGGTGCGACGAGGGTGATCAGCAGGAGCGGGGCGAGCCAGGGCAGCGCGCCGGCGAAGAAGAGCACCGAGAGCAGGCCGAGCGTGAGCGTGGTCAGCAGCATCGGCCCGCTCACCAGCAGGAATGCCTGGACGGTCCACCAGCGGCGGGCCTGCGGAGCGACCCGGTGACGGGGCGGCCGCAGGCGGGGAACGGGAGGAGAGGACATGGATCGACCGCTTTCCAAGTCAGTTGTATTGGATGCCGATAGGCTACAACGGTACAAGTGACTTGCAAAAGCGGCCGGCTCCCGCCCGCCGCACGGGAGAGTGAGGTCGTACGGTGCCCAAGAAGGTGGACCACGAGGCCAGACGCCTGGAGATCGCCGAGGCACTCCTGCGCATCGCGAGTACGCGCGGCCTGGACGGCGTGAGCCTGCGCGACGTGGCAGCCGAGGCGGACATCTCCCTGGGCAGGCTGCAGCACTACTTCCGCACCAAGGACGAGATGCTGCTCTTCGCCCTGCGCCACATCAACGCCCTGGCCGAACAGCGGATCCGCGAACGCATCGGAGCCCTCCCGGCGACCCCGGGACAGGAGCCGCCGCCGCGGGCCGTCCTGCGCGAGTGCCTGGTGGGCATGCTGCCGCTCGACGAGAAGAGCAGGGTGGGCGCGCTGGTGGGCGCGGCGTACTTCGCGCGCGCGATCCACGACGAGCGCCTGCGGGGGGAGGCCCGGGAAGGGATCCCGCAGCTGGCGGGCCTCTTCACGGAGCTCCTGCGCAACGCCCGGGAGCGGGGGGAGCTGGCGGGCGGACGGGCGCTCGACCCGCGGACCGAGGCCATGCTGCTGATCAGCCTGGTCGACGGCCTGACGGCTTACACACTGCTCGGGGTGCACACGAGCGAGGAGGCCCTGGAGCGGCTGGACGCGCACCTGGACCGGATCTTCGGGAGCAGCGACTGACCCCCCGCCACGGGACATCCGCGGCAGCAGGGGGCGGCCGGCACCACCGACACGCGATCACCGCGCGTGAGGGAGTACCGCCGTCGATCCGAACGAATCAAACGAATCGAACAGGCGTATGATTCTGGCCATGGCTGGAACCGCATTCCCCGATGACCTGCGTGCCGCGCAGAGCCGCCTCCACCGGGCGACCTCCGAGCTGGCCGCACTGCTGCGGGCACTGCCGTGGAGCGTCGAGCCCGCGCCCGGTTGGCCCGGCACCCGCCACCCGTACACCGGCGAGGTCACCGGCGGCCGCGCACCCAGCCCCGGCTGGACCCGGGACCAGCAGGACGCGGTCGAGCGGCTGCGCAGCGAGTGCACCGACCTGTCCGTCCGTATCACCACCCACCCCTTCTGGAGCACCGTCGAGGCCGGACGGCGCGTACCGACCCGCACCGAGCTGAAGCAGGTGACCAAGCCGGCCCCCGCGCCGGCGCTCGACATCACCGAAGCCGCCTGAGACCGCAGGAAACCTGTGGAAACCGCCGGAAACCGCCTTCCGTCCGCATCGACGTCCGACAGGACCGGGACATGTCCGACGCTTTGCCCTCCCCCTATCCGCCCGACGACGAACGGCTCGCCGCCATCGAGGCCTACCTGACCGTGCAGCTGCTGTACGTACGGGCGGAGCGCGCCGCCCTGGCGCGTCGGCGGGCCATTCAGGAGCGGACCGCTCCGCCGCCTCCGCCCCCCTTCCGGATCCAGCGCAGCGTCGACCACTCACGGAGCCCCGTCCAGGTCCACCTCGGCACCTGCAAGCTCGCGGGCAGGGCCGCGACCAGCGCCTCCGCGGACGCGGCGCGGCGAGCGCTCGCCGAGCAGGTGAGGGCCTGCGCGGTCTGCCGGCCCGACACCGAGCTGGGCATCCTCGACGCCGGGTGAGCGGTGCTCGCCGGCCTCCGCCCGGAGCGGACTCCGTCGGCGTACGGCCGTCCGGCGCCGCCTGGACGAGCCGGTGCGGAGGCGTTGCGGCGGCAGGGCAGCCGCGGGCCCGGCGCGGTCAGAGGGTGAGCAGCCGGACGAGCAGCACCAGCACCGTTCCCACGGTGAACACCGCCCCCAGCACGGTGAAGAGCAGGTCGACCGTCTTCACGTCCCAGCCCTCGATCGCGAACCGCTGCGGGGCTGCCGGGTCGTAGCGGACCATGACGTGCGCCCCCACACCGAAGCCGTTGCCGACGCGGCCCCGGCCGAACCGGGAGGGGTACTCGCACGCGCGCCCGTCCTGGGCCGTCCACGCCGCGACCGGGTGGTGGAACGTGGCCCCTTCGTCGTCCCGCCTCGCCTCGTGGCGGACGATCCAGGCCTCGGCGGAGACACCCGTGCGGCGCAGCGCGCGGGCGCGGCGCAGGCCGTACACGCCGAAGCAGAGGAAGACCGTGCCGATCGCCAGGGGGATGAGGGAGAAGAGCCATTCGCGTCCCATGTGTGATGCGACGCGTGTGCCGGGACGTCGGTTGCGGATGGGGCGCCAGTGATTTCCGCCGTCGGTCCCGTACTCGCGACCGCCTTGCGGCTACGGCCGCACCGGGGCGGTGTCACATCCGGCGTCCCCGCGCGGTCCTCACCACGGAAGCGAGAGAAGGGACCGTCAGGATGAAGGCCGTCATCGTGTGCGCCTCCGTGTCGCACGGCAATACGCGGCGCGTCGCCGACGCCATGGCCCAGGTGCTGGGCGCGCAGGTCATCGCCCCCGAGGAAGCCGACCCGGGGGAACTGGCCGGCGCCGACCTCGTGGGATTCGGGTCGGGCGTCTTCCACAGCAGGCTCCACCCGCGTCTGACCGACGTCGCCCGGGCCCTTCCCCCGGGGCGGGGCCGGGCGTTCGTGTTCGCCACCAGTGGGCTGCCCGAGCTGCCGCTCGCGCCCTTCACCCGCCCCCTGGTCCGGCTTCTCGAAGGGAAGGGCTTCGAGGTGGACGGGAGCTTCTCGTGCCGGGCGTTCGACACCTGGACACCGTTCAAGCTCGTCGGCGGGATCAACAAGCAGCGGCCGAACGGCGAGGATCTCGCCGCCGCGCGGGCGTTCGCCGAACGGCTGCGGGACCGGAGCGGCGGTGTGTCCTGACCGCCGGAGGCGATGCGGCAGGGCACCGCGAGCACCGCTGCGGCGGCCGGCAGCCGCCGGGCCGGACTCAGTCGTCCTCGGGCAGGTGGAAGTAGACGGTCCCCGACCGCCACGGGCCGTACTCGGTCATCTCGGCGTCGAAGACCATGTCCTGCACCTCGACAGGACCCAACGCCTCGATGGAATCGGCCAGTCGCCGCAGGAGCGCCGGGGCGCTGTCGCAGCCCGGGCCTTCGGGGTTGGCCTGGGAGAAGTGGCGCACGGTCCAGTGCTTGGGGGTGCTCGTCATGGCTGGATCGTATGTCTGCATCGTATGCCGTGCCGTCACCCGGTCGCGCCGGGGCGGCGACCGGCAACCGGCGGGAGGGGGACGGCCTGCGGGCCGCGCGGTCGCGTGGCCACGGCGGTCACGGCCTTCACTGCGGTCAACGGCGGTCGCGGCCGTCACGGCGGAATGGGCGGCCTGCGCGGCGCGTTCACACGGGCGTGGGGGTGATCGCGGTGGTGGCGGTGTCGTGGCGCACCGCGCGTGTACGTCACGGGCCTCACCCCCTCAAGGCCGCGGCCCGGCGCCTCCGCCGACCGGTTCTCGTCGCGGCGTACGACCTCACCGCGGTGCTCCGTGCGGCACCGCGTCCACCTCGGTCGCCTGCCCGGCGGACGGCCACCTCCCCCGAAGGGAACACTCCGCAGTGACCACCGATCAGCGCACCATCACCAACCCCGACACCCTGCACGACCCCGCCCCGTTCGGCTACAGCCACGCGGTGTCCGCACCCGGCGAACTCGTCTTCATCGCCGGGCAGTACGCCTCCCACGCCGAGACCGGAGCGCCGGTGCCCGGCGACTTCGCCGCGCAGGTCGAGCTCTCGCTCACGAACCTGCGGCACGCGCTCGAAGGCGTCGGGCTCGGTTTCGAGCACGTGGTGCGGCTCGGCTCGTACATCGTCGACCACGACCTCGGCAAGCTGGAGGTCCTCGGCAAGGCACTCCACGCCGCCTTCGGTGAGCGCCTGCCGGCGCAGACCCTGAGCGGGGTGGCCGCGCTCGCCCTGCCGGGAATGCTCTTCGAGATCGACGCGGTGGCCGTGCGCCCCGCCGGCTGATGTCCCGGTTCCGACCGAGCGCGAGGAGAAGAGTGTCACCATCGCCTCCGACGAGTCGTTCGGTGGGTGCACGAAGACGCTGACCGATCCGCGCCTCTGCGCGGCCATCGTCAGCCGCCTGACGTTCAACGGGCGCGATCACCGGGAGCGGCACCGACTGCTTCCGGCTCGCCTCACGCGGGCCGAGCCGGGGAACCCGCCCAGGCCGGCTGACCGCCCGAGGCGGACTCGACGGCTCAGGGCAGTCCCGGGGGAAAACAGTTCGCCCGGGGCTGCCCTGAGGTCCGGTCACTTCCGCCAGAACAGGTGGTGCGTCACGCCGCTCGGGCTGGGTACGACCTCCAGGTGGAACCGGTCGAGCAGCTCATCGGGTGACTCCCAGAGTCGTAGTCCGGACCCGAGCTTCACCGGTGAGACCGCCACATGCATCGTGTCGACGAGATCGGCGTCGAGGAACTGTCGGATGGTGGTGACCCCGCCGCCCAGTCGGACGTCCTTGCCCTGCGCCGCCTCCCGCGCCTGCTCGAGGACCGTGGCCGGCTCACCGCCCACGAAATGGAACGTGGTGTCGGACAGCGTGAACGACGGACGCTCGTGGTGCGTCATGACGAATACCGGGGTGCGGAACGGCGGCTCGTCACCCCACCAACCGAGCCACTCGTGGTCGCTCCAGGGCCCGCGCTGAGGCCCGAACTTGTTGCGGCCCATGATCTCGGCACCGATGTTGCGCCTGTAGTCCCGCGTGAAGTAGTCGTCGAGCCCCCGGCTCCCCCCGGGATCCGTGCGCATGGGCCAGCTCGCCGTAGCACCGGCCCACGCGAACAGCCTCGCCGGGTCGACGCCGTGGCCGAACGGCCGCTCAAGGCTCTGATCCTCACCGGCACCGATCCCGTCACTCGAGACGTTGAAGTTCTGGACTCTCAGCAGCTGAGCCACGTGCTCCTCCTGTGTTGTCGACAACGGTGCTGAGACTCTCCGGAGCACGAAAACTCATCGCTGCATCCGCGACCGGTCAGATGCGCTGCCCCGCTCGGAGACGGGATGATCCGTCGGCGGGAAGCCTGACCGTCGCCGCTGACCATGAGGTACGGCCGGGAAAACCCGTTGCCCGCCCCCGCCGCTCGATGGCACAGTGACCGTGTTCTGCGACTGTGCAGACGAACTCATGAACTCACGGTGAGGAACGAAAGCCAATGATGTCGGCGTCCCCCAGCGGCCGCCGTCGGCACTGAGCGGCCCGCTCCCCAGCGGTCGGTCGGCTCGGTCCGCCCGCGCGATCCCGTACGGCGGCCCACGATGCGGTGCCCGGCGCACCCCACTCGTTCCTGCCCCGGACTCATCGGTTCGTCCAGGGCTCATCCTGAGATCCCGTGAGGAAAAACCCACCGTGGACACACAGGTCCAGAACTTCGCCGTGGCCAACCTGCGCCGCCGTCCCGTCGTCGTCGAAACCGGCGGCTTCGTCGTGGGCTTCGACCCCGACACGGCCAGCCCCTACCTCAACTACGCGACGCCGCTGCCCGGAGCCGAGCCGACCGAACAGGACGTCGCGGCGCTGGTCGCGGCGTTCCGGGAGCGGGGGCTGATGCCGCGGCTGGAGTTCGCGCCGGAGGCGGCGCCCGGTGTCGCGCCGGCTCTGCGCTCGGCAGGCTTCGAGACCGAGGCGGTGCACGAGTACCTCGTCTGCACCCCCTCCGGACTGAGGCTCCCCCCGGGCGTGGAGACCCCGGCGTCCGACGAGGAGTACGCCGCACTCGATGCCGCACTCGCCGAGGCGTTCGGCGGCGTCTTCGCGCCCTCCGCGGAGGGCGCGGCCCGGCTGCGGCGCACCCAGCAGGGCGGCGGGGCGGTGCGCTTCGTCCGGGCCCCGGAAGGCGGCTGCGCCGGTGCGGCCTCCTGCTCCCCGCCGGCCGAGGACACCGCCGAACTGTCCGGTGTGGGGACCCGCCCGGCCCACCGGGGCCGCGGTGTCGCCGGCGCGGTGACCGCGGCGGTGACGGCGGCGATGTTCGCCCGGGGGGTCGGTTCGGTCTGGCTGGAGTACTCCGGCGAGGGCTCCCGCCGCGTGTACGAGCGCGTCGGCTACCGGCCGCAGGGCACACGCCTCTACCTGTCACTGCCCCGGAAGCAGCGCCTCTGACCGGTCGGCCTCAGCCGGCGCCCTCGCACGCGTGGGTCGGCGTCGGCGAACCGCCGCCGCTCCGGGCGCAGCCGCACCGGCCCCCTCCCGCGCGGCGGGTGCCGGTGCGGCCGGCGGGACGCGGCCGGGAGCGGCGGTCGCCGTGCCGGTCGCCGTAGCCGCCGAGGCCCCCGGTCAGGCATCCCGCCGACACGGCGGCGCGAGGCGCCGACGCGCTCAGCCGGCGCCCTCAGCCGCCGCCCCCAGCCGGTGCGGTCAGCCGGTGCGCTTCACGACGCCCGAGGCCGTCGCGTCCGGGCCCGTGCCGTCCGCCGGGGTGGCGGTCAGTCGCCAGGTGTAGCCGCCGGTGGCCACCGGGGTGCCCGTCTGGGACGTGCCGTCCCAGGTGACCCGTACGGCGCTGAGGGCGCCTTCGCCCGTCCAGGTGCGGACGGTCTCGCCCGTCGCGCGACGGGTGAGCGTCACCTGCCAGGACGCCGCGGGCTTGGAGAGCCACCACGTGGCAGCCCACTCGCCGGCGGGCGTGCGGGGTGCGGCGGTGCGGGCGATGCCCAGCGGAGAGACCGCGTGCTGCGGCGCGGTGACGTGGACGGTGTCGTCCGCGCCGACCCAGGCGAGCTTGCCGGCGCCCGGGTCGAGGGTCCAGGTGGTGCCGCGCCCATCACCGGCCGCGGGCTGCTTCAGACCGGTGACCGTGCCCAGGTCGGCCGTGCCGCCGTCCGTCTGCAGGGCCGTGAGGCGGAGCGCGCCGGACGCGTCGCGGTGGGCCAGGAAGCGGTCGCCGAGCAGGACGCCGGAGGCCGGTGCGGAGAAGGTGCGGCCGGTCGACAGGTCGCGTACGCCCGCCGCGTCCTGCGAGGCGCAGCTCCAGTACAGCAGGGTGCCGCTGTGCTGGAGTTCACCGGGGACACAGGAGGAGCCGAGGTCGATGGCGCCGGTGGGCTTGCCGGTGCGCAGGTTGATGACCTTCACCATGCCGGGCTGGTTCAGCGCCGGCTTGAACAGCTTCCTCTGGTCCAGTGCGGCCGCCTGGGCCGGCTGCTGCCGGACGATGGCGTCGCGAGCGGTGTCCACGACGTACTGCTGTCCGCCCGCCTCGTACACCACGAACTCCGGTGCGGTGTCGAGGATGCGGCCGTCCCGCCCCGGCAGCGGGAAGCTGTCGGCGGGCTTCGCCGGGTCGTCACCGGTGACCAGCACGTCGGTACCCGTGTCCGGGTCGGTGACCAGCCTGGCCAGCCCCTCGTCGGTGCCGTCGGCGAAGCGGCCCGCCGCGAGGCCGGGGAAGTCGGCGAGCGCCGTGCCGTCGGCCGGGTCGAGGCCCGCGCCGATGTTCTTGCCGTGCAACGTCGCCGTGCCGGCGAGGGAGTTGACGTACCGCAGGCGCCCCCGGTCGAGGCTCAGCGCCCCGATCGAGCCGTCCGCCGTCTTGGCGCGGGGGACCTGACGCAGGGGGAGGTCGAAGACGAGTCCCGAGCCGTCCACGCTGAAGTGGTGCACGGCGCGCTTCCCGTCGGAGTCCTTGCCGAGCGCGACCAGCGAACCGGTTCCCTCGGCACGCAGGAACGCCTGCTCGACGTCGCCGAGCAGGGTCCGCTCGGTCTCCGCCCCGGCGAAGGGGGTCAGACGCAGCGGGCCGCCGTCGCCCTCGTACCAGAGCACGTTGTCGCCGATTACGTACGTGGTGACCACGCTGTCGGCGGACCGTGTGGCGAGCGGCACGACGCGCGGGGCGGCCGTGCTGCCCAGCGGCATGACCCGCACGCCCGGCTGCCCGGTGCGGGAGAACCAGCTGACGGTGGTCTGGGTGATGCGGAAGCTGCTCGCCTCGCCGGTCACCGGCAGCGGGACGACCCTGCCGTTGTACGCGGTGAGGATGCCGTAGGCCGGGGTGCCGTCAGCTGTGCGGTAGCCGATGACGAGCTGGTTGTAGTAGGCGCCGAGCAGCTGCGGTTCGGCGCCGGTGGTGGCTCCGGCGGGCAGTTGCACGACGGGGTCGCTCGCCGGGTCGCCACCGCGCGCCACGCGCAGTTGGTACGTCCCGTCGCCCTGGTCGACGGTGGCCAGCACCCAGCCGTTGGCGACGCGCGGGTTGAGGTATCCGGCGGGCACGGTGGTGGTGTGGGTGAAGCGCGGGTCCTCGATGCCGACCCGGACGACGTCCGTGCCGCCGTCCTCGCGCGGTCGGGTGTAGACGGCGCGGTTGTACTCGTCGTGGCCGCGCACGATGGCGGTCTGCGGGACGCCGTCGAGGGCCGGGACGGGCTTGGTGGTGCGGTTGTACGTGGTGGTCCAGAGGTAACCGCCGCCCTCGTGGTGCAGTACGCCCTGGCTGCCGGTCGCCAGCACCGTCTCGGTGCCGTCGCCGTAGGCGTCGGGCGCGGGTATGAGGATCTCGGTCGCCTCGGCGGCGTGAGCCGTGGCCGGCAGGACGGTCGTCAGCCCCGCGGCGAGCACGGCGGCGATGGCGGTGCTGCGGGTGCGCCGGGTACGGCGGCTGGTCGTGCGCAGGTGATGGGACACCTGACCCCCCTCTTGTTAACCATTGACGTTGCCCGTTGAGGTGTGAACTCGGTTAACCATACACAGTGGAGGGAGAGTTGTGCGGGAAAACATGTGCCGATCGTGTCGCAGGGACGTCACCGCGGCGGCTGGACCCAGCAGTACGCCCCTGTGCGCCCGCTGTGCGGGGAGCGGGCGGGCAACTGCCGTGGGAAGCCCTCCCCTTGGGGGGCACGGCACTCAGCGCAGTACGGCCGCCAGGAGGTCGGTGCCCAGCGCCGTCAGATCGGTCAGGTTGAGGGTGTAGCGGATGTAACGGCCGTGCCGACGGGCCGTCAGCAGGCCGGCGCGACGCAGGACGGCGAGGTGGCGGGAGACCTCCGGGGGCGACAGCTCCCAGACGTGGGCCAGTTCACCGGTGGTGTGCGGGCCGCGGGCCAGGCTGCGCAGCAACCGCAGCCGTACCGGGTGTGCGAGTGCCTCCAGCCGCAGGGTGACCGTCTCCAGCGGCACCGGCTCCGGTGGGCCGGGCTCGGCCACGGGGTACTGCACGACCGGCTGCCACCCGGGCGCGTGGACCACCACCAGGTGCGGGCGGTTGAAGACACTGGGGATGAAGGTGACCCCGGCGCCGTGGGCGGCGGTCGCCTTGTCCTGCAACTTGTCCACGACGATGCAGTCGCCGTCCGGTGCCAGGCTGACCGCACCGGAGACCGAGGCGAGTGCCGCCCCGGCGCCCTGGCGCTTCAGCAGGTCGTTCTTCAGGCGCAGGTCCCCGGCGAGTCGTACGGCGACGTCCGCCCATGCGGCATCGAAGAAGGCCTCGGCACACTGTTCGAGGGTGCGGCGCACCCGTGCCCGTACGACGGCCGGATCCGCGAGCAGGCGTTCCGCGAAGGCCTCTTGTCGCCCGCCGCGCGCCCGGGCCAGGTCCAGGGCACGCTCGCGCGCGGCCGCGTCGGTGAGCGGTGACGACGCGGCGAGCTCGCGATCGGTACCGCACGTGGTGACCAGCGCGGCGGTCGCATACGTTTCGTCGTCGATCCGGTCCACGTCGTCCAACTCCTCGGCCAGGGTCGGCCGGGGCCGGGCGGGGATCAGGAAGTCGGCCTGCGAGGAACGCCACAGGAACTCCGCCTCCCGCAACCGCTCGGCCAGCTCCGGCGGCAGGCCGGCCCACACGCCCCCGGCCCAGTCGGCGTACTGCGGGTGATGCCCGGGCTCGGCCAGCACGTGGAGCATCGCGGTCAACTCGGCCAGCGGCGATGCGGCGAACCGCAGCCGCTCGGGCGGCAGGCCGCTGATGTCGATCCTCAGCGTCATCCCCTCATCATCACCGACCGGCCCCGCCGGGTACGGCGCCGGTTGACGGTGTCCGTCAACCCACGTGCCCGGCCCGGCCGCCGGACGCACCGTGAGCGCCATGGCAACGCTCAAGATCAAGTCCCGTGCCCTCGTCCGTGCCTCCGGAGGCCCCCGCTACGCCGTCGCCCTGGCCGTGGACGCGCTCGGCACCGGCCTGCTGCGGCCCTTCCTGCTGCTCTACGGCGTGACGGTGCTGCGGCTGTCCGCGCCGGTCACCGGCACCGCCATGACGGTCGCCGTCGTCGCGGGCCTGGTGTGCATGCCCGCGGTGGGCCGATGGCTGGACCGGGGCGCACGCAGCACGGTCGTGGCGGCCTCGATGCTGGTGCGGGTGGTGGGTGTCGTGGTGCTGCTGGCCACGCCGGCGGGGCACGTCTGGCTGTTCGCCGCGGCGGCACTCTTCCTCGGCATCGGCAACCAGGCGTGGCCGGCCGCCCATGCGGCGCTCGTGGCCACGGTCTCCCACGGCCGGGAACGCGACGCCGCCCTCGCGGCAGGCCGCGCCCTGCGCAACGCCGGCCTGGGCGCGGGCGCGCTCATCGCCACAGCGTGCCTGGCGGGCGGCACCACGGCCTTGCAGGCGCTGGCCGCCGTCACCGGGCTCGCCTGTCTCGCTGCGGCGGCCCTGGCGTGGTCGGTCCGCCTCCATGCGCGCCCGGCCGCCGCACCGGCCGAGGACGAGGCCGAGGCCGAGGCGGAGGCGGAGGCCGGCGGTCCCGCCCCGCGGATGCGCGCGCTGCTGGCCGCCAACGTGGTCTACGCCTTCTGCCTCAACGTCCCCGAGATCGCGCTCCCTTTGATCCTGGTGACGCAGTTGCACGCATCCCCGGTGTGGTCGGCGGCCATCTTCGTGGCCAACACGGTGCTGGTGGTCACCCTGCAGGTTCCGGTCACCGTCCTGATGTCCCGCTTCTCCCGGCGGGCCGTACTGGCTGTCGCCGGACTGGTTCTCACCACGTCCTACCTCGGCTTCCTCGCGGCCACCTCGGTGGGACACGGCTGGGGTGCCCCCGCCGTCGCCGCGGTGTCCGTGATCTGCACGCTCGGCGAGATCATCTACGCCGGCAGCGCCACCGCGCTCGTCACCGCCCTCGCCCGCGCCCATGTCCTCGGACGCGCCCTCGCCCGCTTCGAGCTCTCCACGGGCGTCGGCCTCGCCGTCTCCCCGGCGGTCATCACCACCCTCGCACCCCACGGCTCGGCCGCCCTCTGGGGCAGCCTGGCCGCTGCGACGCTCCTCTCCTCCTTCGCCGTCGCCCACTGAGCCGATCGCGGGAGCGCGGCGGCCGGGCATTGCCCGGCCGCCGCGGTACGGGATGGGGGTGCCTGGGCGCGCGGGCGCGCGGGAGGGGCGGCTCAGTCGCCGCCACCGCCTCCGCCGCCGCAGGAGGAGCCGCCACCGCAGGAGAACCCGCCGCCGCAACCGGCACCGCCCCCGTCGCCGCCCCCGCGGCCGCGCCTGCGCTTCGTCTTCTTACGGCCGCTCGACAGGGCGAGCAGAAGCACGAGCACGGCGAAGCCCGCGATCAGCAGGAATTCGGTCATGGTGTCCCCCGTGGGTCTCGGTCACGCGTTCGTGTCGCGTGGTATGTGCGGGGACGATGCCCACCGGGGTGGGCGGCCCAACCGGACTTGAGCAACTCCTGAGCTTGGGCCCCGGATCCGCCGGTCAGGGCGCCGCCGGGCGCCCTGCCACGAGGTGGAGGCGGTCGCCCGTGAAGGCTTCCCGCAGCACCCGGTCGTGGGTGACGAGCACGACCGCGCCGGGGTACCGGGTCAACGCCTCCTGGAACTCGTCGGTGAGGGCCGGGGAGATGTGGTTCGTCGGCTCGTCGAGAACGAGCAGGTCGGTGGGGCGGGACACCAGCCGGGCCAGTTCGATCCGGCGGCGCTGTCCGGCCGACAGGCCCACGGCCGGGACCGACAGGTCCTCCGCGCGGAACAGGCCCATGGCGAGCAGTTCGTCCGCGTACTCCTCCGGCGGGCCGGGGCGGCCGGCCGCGTACGCGGACAACACGGTGACGGCGCCGGGGCCGCAGGGCAGCGGCGCCGGTTCCTGCGGGAGGTAACCGACCCGGGCCCGGCCCCGGACACGACCGGCATCGGCCCGCCGTTCACCGGCGAGCAGCCGCAACAGCGTGGTCTTGCCCGCCCCGTTGGGTCCGGAGACCAGCAGGCGGCCACCGGGCGGTACGCGCAGCGCGGGCACATGGAGCCGGTCCGCGACCGTCGCCCCGTCGACCTCGACCACGGGGAGACCCGCTTCCGCTTGATCCGTCGCAGGGGCGTCCGGCGTGGCCCGGTCGGACACGGACACAGGCGTCGCGGGTACAGCCGCCCGGAGGTGGTCCGTCACGGGCTCTTCCGTCACGTGTGCTTGTGTCACGGCCGCTTCCGGCGCGGTTTCACACGTCACGCGCGTATCCGTCACGGGTCCATCCGTCACGCGCGTATCCGTCACGGGTCCATCCGTAGCGGGCGCCTTTCTCCCGGGCGCTGCCGTCCCGGCGTGGTCGGTGCCGGCCCGGCCCGTCGCGGGTGCCTCCGGCCCCGGCCGGTTCGTCACCGGCGTGTCCGCCCGCTCCGGCGCTCCGTCCGCGAGCGGCTCCGGCCGGCCCGTCCCCAGCGCGGCGGTGAAACGGAGCGGCTCCGGGGGCGGCGGCACCGGGTGTGCCCGCAGGTGTTCCAGTCCGGCCCGCGCGGCCCGGACCCGGCCGGACAGTTTGGCCTCCGAGGACCGCCGGTGCTTGCCGAAACCCTGCCGGGGGTCCTTGCCGGTGCTCGCAAGCCGGGTACCGGCCGCGTCCACGAGGGCCTCGGCGCGCGCCATCTCCTCCCGCCACTCGCGGTGCTCCTGGGCCAGTCGGCGCCGTTCGGCCGCGCGGGCGGCCCGGTAGCCGTCCCAGCCGTCGCCGTAGCGGCGCACGGTCCGCGTGTCCGCGTCGACCTCGAGGATCGTCGTGGCGAAGTCCCGCAGGAACGCGCGGTCGTGGGTGACGACGACGACCGTCCCCCGGTGGGTCGCGAGCCGCCGGCGCAACCATGCGACGGCGTCGGTGTCGAGGTGGTTCGTCGGCTCGTCCAGGAGGAGGAGTTCGGCGCCCGCGCACAGCGTGCCGGCGAGGGCCAGCCGGGAGCGCTCGCCGCCGGACAGGGTCCCCAGGGCCCGCGTACGGTCGATCCCGCCGATCCCGAGCCCGTCGAGGGCGGCGGCGACGCGGGCGTCCGCCTCGTACCCGCCTCGTTCGGCGAAGGCCTCCAAGAGCTCGCCGTAACGGGCGAGTTCGTCGGCCGACGCACCGGCGAGGTCCTCCTCGGCACGGCGCAGCGCGCGCTCCAGGGCCCGCAGGCCGGCGAGGTACGCGTCGATGGCGTCGCGCACGGTCGCAGTGGGCGGCAGGCCGGAGGTCTGGGCCAGGTGCGCGACGCCGCCGGGGGCGCGCAGCGTGATCTCCCCCTCGTCGGGCGTCTCGAGGCCGACGAGGAGGCGGAGCAGGGTGGACTTGCCCGATCCGTTCTCCCCGACGACCGCGACCCGCTCTCCGGGGCGGACGGTGAACGAGACCCGGTCGAGGACACGGCGGGGCCCGAAGTCCTTGGAGAGGTCACGGACCGCGAGCTGGGTCGTGTCCGAGCCGGTCGGTCGCGGGGCGTCCGCCGGGCGGACCGGACCAGCCGTCACGGTGCCGGCCGGGGCGGACGTGGGCTGGTGGGCGCGGTGGCGCATGGTTCTTCCCCTGACATGACATGGAAGCGGCCGGCCCGGTCGGGCGCCGGCAGCAGTGGGCACGGGACATGTCGTGGGAACACGCGGACACCCCTGCACAACGCGGGCGGCACGGCACCACCGTTCGGTCGCCGCGAGACGGGCCCGAGGGAGAGGAGGTGACACCGCGCGGCAGGACGGGGTGCGGCCCGGTGCGCGGCCGACCGATCAGTCGGACCTGCACCGGTGGGCCGGCGTGCGGCCGGGGACCGGCGTGTTCCCGATCCCGGGAATCAGAGGAAGTAGGGGAAACTGCCCATGCGCCCACCGTAACCGACGGCCCCGGCCCGGGGCATTTCGTTTTCCGGTGGCATGCGGGACCGTGCTCCAGGGCCGGGTGGGCGCAAGGATGACAGCGGTACGGGACGGCATGCGCGCACCCGGCAGGGGGCGAGCGGCCGTCCCGTACCGCGTGGCCGCGAACCGAGTGAACCCGAGCGAACGGGAAAAACCGATCAACCCCGGCACACCGGGCTCACTCAGCACACTCGACGCACCTGACGAGGCCACCGAGCTCGGCACACTCGGAGAGCTCAGCCCTAGGGTGCCGGAGAGGTCCTGGTCACCACCCGTTCATTGCGGGCCAGCAGTACGGTCACGGTGGCCGCGAGGAAGACGCACTGCATGACCGTCCGGGGCCCGAGCCGGTCCCACCAGGGCACGTCGCCCGCGGCGGCGTACACGTTGGCGGGGAACATCACGACCAGCATCCCGGTGAGCACCCCGGCCGAGAGCCGGGCGGTCCGCGGCCACAGCAACCCGAGGGCGCAGCCGAGTTCGGCGAGGCCGGTCAGTGTGACCAGCAGCCCGGGGGCCGGCAGGGCCGGCGGCACCATCGCGACGACGTCCTCGCGCATGCCGATGAAGTGCGCGCCCCCGGTGAGCGTGAACATGGCCGCGAGCCCGCCGCGCAGGGCGACGGACGGCCGGCGGAGCCGTACGGCCCCGAGTGCCCCGGCCAGCAGCAACAGACCGGTGACGGCGACGAGGGTGACGAGGGGTTCCATGGACAGGCCTTTCGAGCCGTGACGATGTCGAGGCGAAGCACTGCGGGACGGCGGGCCGGTGAGGCGGCCGGGCGCTGGCCCGGCCTCCGGTCAGCCGGCTTCGCCGCCCACGGCCGCGGCCGACCTGCGGACGGTGTCCGGGTCGATGCGCTGGATCTGCACGACGACCCCGTCCGGATCGGTGACCCGGATGCTGGTCCCGAAGTTCTCCTCGACGAGCTCGTACGGATAGCCGTTGCTTTCGAGGCGCCGGGCGACCGCCTCCAGCGGCTCGTCCGTCGTGAAGCCCAGTTCGGTGGCGCCGGGGGGACGCCCCTGCGAGACGGTGGCGGCATGGACACCCACGGCGCCGGCCGCGGCGGTCAGCCGGACCCAGACGGCCGCGCCCGGCTCCGGCCGGACGGCGAGCCCCAGCCCGGCGTAGAAGTCCCGGGACGCCTCGACGTCGGCCACGTACCTGATGGGAAGGACGGTCAACATGGTCTGCCTTTCTGCGATGATCGCCGCCAGCGTCCTGCCCGGGGCTCTCCCGCACGACGTACGGGCGCCGGAATGGTCCCGATCGGACACCAGGAGGGGATTCGATGACGCAATCGGTCACGCTCGACGCGCTGGACCGTCGCCTGATCCACGCCCTCCAGATCGACGGGCGCGCCTCGTTCAGCAGGATCGCCGATGTGCTCGGGGCGCCCGAGCGCACCGTCGCGCGCCGCTACCACCGGCTGCGCTCGGCCCTGGTGGTCCGGGTGACCGGTCTGGTCGACAGCGGGCGGATCGGCGGGCTCGACTGGTTCGTGCGCATCGACTGCGCGCCGGACAGCGCCGACGCGCTGACCGCCGCCCTCGCGCAACGGGACGACACCTCGTGGATCGCTCCGCTCGCCGACGGCACGCGGCTCACCTGCATGGTCCGCACCCCCGCCCCGGGACCGGCCGCGGCGTCGGCGGACGGCGGTCGTCCGCTGTTCGACCACCTGCTGCGGACGCCGGGGATACGGGACGTCGAGGCGGCCTGCGTCCTGCGCCCGGTCGCCGGCGTCGGCGGGTGGGCCGGCCGGACGAGCGCGCTCGACCCGTCCGAGCAGGCGGCTCTCCTCAGCTCCACGCCCCGGCCGGCGGACGACCCGGACGAGCTCGCCGAGGCGTCCGGCTGGGGTGAGGCGGAGGCGCGACTCGCGGGCGAACTGGCCCGGGACGGCAGGGCGGACGTGAACCGGCTCGCTTCCGTCACCGGGTGGTCGGCCGCGACGGTACGCCGCCGCGTCGCCGGGCTGCGGGCCACGGGGGTGCTGCACTTCGAGGTGGACGTGGACCCGTCCCACTTCGGTTTCCCCCTGGAGGCACTGCTGTGGCTGGAGGTGACCCCGGCCGCGCTGGGCGAGGTGGCGCAGGCCCTGTCACGGCATGCCGCGGTGGCCTTCGCCGCCGTGGTCACGGGCCGCGCATCGGTTTTCGCGATGGTCCAGTGCCGTGACACCGACGCGCTGTACGACTACCTGTCCGTCGAGCTGGCCGCGCTGCCGGGCATCGGCCGGATCGAGACCGCCCTGGTCCGGCGCCGCGCCAAACGGGCCGGCCCCCTCCTCCTGCCGCCCTCGTCAGCGGCGACGACCACACCGGCCATGACGGCACGACGACCGGGAGGACGCGGCCGGCGGCGGCCGTAGAAGGAGTGACTCCCCGCCCCGCCCCCCGTCTGTCGCACCGTCAGTCCTGCCAGTAGAACAGCAGGGTGTCGACGCAGAGCGCCGCACGCCGGCCGAAGTAGTAGACGTACAGGCCGGCGACCTCGATGGCCTCGGTCTCCTCGTCGATCCAGCGCAGGCCCGCCGCCTCCAGCACCGGACGGGCCGCGGTGCCGCCCTCGCGGGCGATCGCGAAGCGGCCGAGGGTACTGATCCAGACCTCGCTGTCGCCGCCGTCGAACTCGATGATGTGGTACGTCCCGTCGCCCTGCTGGTATTCGGCTCCGCAGTGCACGGGAGGCTTCGGAGCGAGGCCCGCGTCAGTGAGCGCCTCCGTTGCGCGGCGCAGCCAGCCCTCGACGTCGTGGCGTGCGGGTGGTGCGGTGCACAGGGCCTCGACGCGCCAGCGGGGGTCGGTCAGCGGCTGGCTCCGGGGAACGTACTCGTGGACGATCGCGGTGCGCAGCTCCTCGTCCAGGCCGGGTACCTCGACGCGGGGGCGTCCCAGTTCCTCGTACAGCGCGCGGGTCTCGTCCAGGTCCTCGGTGAGCTCGTGGAGTGCACGGACGGCCCAGAGCTTCGCCTCGGTCGTGGGTGCCTCCGTGAGGTACGACCGGAGGCGGCCGGCGTCGTGGGCCAGCGTGTGGGCGCGGTGGGCAACCACCCGGTCGGGGTCCGCGAGCGCGTACGTCACGTCCTCGCCGGCCCGGAACCGCATCCGCAGACGGAAGAGGCGGTCCTCGGGCCGGTCCTCCCCGAGCCGGGCCATGACGGCTTCGGCTCCATGGCGCTCGGCCAGCCCGTCCAGCGCCGTCTCGCCGGCCTCCTGGCTGTGCCGAAACGGGTCGGCCGCGAGCGTCGCCGCTTCCCCGGCCACGGTGAGGTCGCCGATCAGGCCCCGCGTCCTGACCAACACCTCCCGCATGCCGTACGACGTCTCCCGGCGGCGTTCCTCGTGGCGGAGCCAGGGCAGCAGTTCCGGGCGGTCGCCGACGACGTCCAGCAACGCCCTGCGGACCTCCCCCGTGTCCCCGGCGTCGCGGACCCGGTCGAGCAGCGCGCCGGCCCACGCCTCCGGCACGCGTCCGGCGAGCGCCTGCGCGCAGGGCAGCCGCCGCCACCAGGGGTGGGACGGATCGGCCACGTACCGCGCGAGCTCGTCGGGGTCCAGCGCGCGCAGGGCGTCGGTGTCGGCGCGCCCGGCCGACGGGATCAGCGATTCCATGTCCGGCATCCCGGGATCCTAGGGGGTGTCGGGGGCGGCGGGCGAGGTGCGGGAGGAGGAACCGGCGCACTATGGAGGTGAGGAGGAGCCTGTCATGAGCCAGCACCAGCGCCGAAGGCGACCGGTGATCGCTGCGGTGGCCGTGGGAGCCGGTCTCGTCTTCGGTTCCGCGTGCGCAGCCGACCCGAGCACCACCCCTGCCCCGTCCGGCGAGACCACCACACGGCAGACGCAGAGCGCGACACCGGAGACCGGGGGCGAGCAGAAACACGGGGACCTGGTGCGGTTCGAGCTCGAAGACCGCTCAGCCGGGGGCACCACCGACATCCGGGTCGTGTGGACGATCAAGAACAACAGCGACCACACGGCCACCTACAGCTGGAAGTGGGAAGCGGTCGACGCCAAGGGCGTCCGCGTCGCCGGGAAGTCGCAGCCCGCCACCGACGTCAAGCCCGGCCAGACCATCACGGGCGAACACCGCACCACTCTCAGGACCACCGAAGGCATCAAGCTCAACGTCACCAGCTTCCATCAATCCCGTGCCGGCTGACCGACCGGCGCCTCCGGCCCGGTGTCCGCTCCGGTCTCAGGTGCGGGAGGGGGTGCGGATTCCGGTGTGACGGAGCCGGGAGAGGTCCCCTTCAGGCGGTCGAGCTGCTCGTAGAGGGCGCGGACCAGTCCGGCGCGGCCACGGACGCAGTGTGCGGTGCCCTGCAGCGGCGCGGACAGATGCCGCTCCGCCGCGTCGAGGACCGCCTCGGCCGGCGTGCGCCGGGGGTCGTCCGCGGGCAGGAGCCGGGCGCGGTGGTGGAGGTCGGTGACGACCGCCCGGGCGTGGCCGGTCAGCGCGAGTGCGATCTGCTGGCAGTCACCGGCCGGAAGCCCCGAGTCCGCGCTGGTGAGCACGGCGGTCGCGAGCGCTTCGAACGGGGCGCGGTCGAGCGGGATCCCGGACTCGATCACACCTTGGGGGTCGTACAGGACCGTGCACGTACTGGTCGCCGCGGCGCCCTGGACATGCCCCTTCTGCACGCGCGTCGGCAGTATGGTCCTGCCGGCTTCGCCCCGGGCGTCGGCGTGCGTCTGGCCCGAGGACTTCGTGGGCCGTTCCGGCCCACGGGAGACGCGGGGCTGAAGGTCGGGCTGAAAGCTGCTACTGACGTGCGGAATGTCACTGACTGTACGCATCAGACCTCACTCACACCGGTTTTGGGAACACACAGTGACCATCGGAGGCGGCCGGGGCTCGCTGAAGCGTGTTGCGTGAACTCGCCACATCCCGCTCAGCACGTGTCTCCGGCGGCTGGAAGCGGTACTGCAATGGCCGGCGAAAACCGGGTGGCAGCAGCAAGCAACGTACGCCGGACGCCGGACACACCATGACGCCTCGGTACGCGACGGCCCGCAAGCGGCGAAGGCAACGCCGATCGGGCCCTGTTCGCGACCGACCGGGCATGTGCGACGATCGACGCGCGGAGCGGCAGGTCATGGGCGGTCTTCGCCGAGGGGGGAGCCGGGTTGAAGGACGAGGAGATACGCAGGCGCTTCGACGGGCGCAGCCGCGTCGAGCTGCTGCCCGGCAACCTCCCGTACGCGGGGCAGCGCCGGATCGAGGAGATCGCTCACGCGCTCGGCTACCGGCTGACCGCCGCCCATCGCCTCTACCCCGTCGGCGTCCGGCTGGTCTACGACCGCGACGACACCCCGCTGGCACGCCGCCGCGCCGAGCTGTCGATCGCCCGGCTGCGCGCGGGCGGACCGCTGCTGCCGGCGACGGAGCCGCCTGTGCCTCCGCCGCCGCCCCCGCCGCCCCCTGCGTCGGCACAGCTCCAGCCGCGCCGGCCCAGCCGCCCCCCGTCGGAGCCCCCGCCACCTCCGCCGCTCCCCGCGCCGGGACCGGCGCGGCCGCGCGTCCCGCCGCCGCCGTCCTACCCGCCACCCCCTCCGCCGCCTCCCCCTGCCGCGCCCGCCTCCTGACGGGTCACCCGCCCGCAGCCGGTGACCCTCGGAAGCGGCCGAGCCCCCCGCGCCACCGCACCGGTGCGCTGCAGGGCCGGTGCGCTGCAGGGCCGGTGCACTGCAGGGCCGGTGCACTGACCCTCGCGCGTCGCCCACAGGGCACCTTCGCCGGAAACGGTCCGAGGCCCAGCTCCGCCCGCCGGAGTGGGCACTCCTCCCCCAGGCTGAGAAGATCATCTCGACCGTACGAAGGCAGGGGTGGAAACGTGGTTGTTCCGGTACTGGCCGGTGCCCTGGCGCTGGTCGTCGGCGGTTGCGTATGTGTGGTGTGGGCGGAACGCGGCGGGCCCCGCTGGGTACGCGTCGTGGCGGCCGTGACGCTCACGGCGGGCGAGCTGCTGCGCCGCTCGCGCAAGCATCGGGGGCAAAGCCTGCACAACACCGCCGACAGCGGCGAGTAGGACCCACGTTCCCCGCCGCGTCTCCCGCAGACCGGAGCGTCTGCACCAGTCTGCGGGGAGGCTGTGCGTCACTGCCTATGCCTCGGGTCCCGGGCTGGTGAGGCGTTGTGGACCTTGCTGCGGCAGGCGACCGAGCCGGCCGGGACAGGACGGACATCACCGCCCGGTGTCTCCGGTGGAGCGCGTCGGCGTCCTGACGGAGCGCACGAAGGCGCACGCGCAGCAGGAACCGCGTCCGCCATGGGTGCCACAGCGCCCGGAGCAGCTGTTGGGCTGTCGCCTGCCGGTAGTCCTCGCACTGTGCCATCAGTTCTTCGAGCGGCTCCCCCAGGACACCGCCAAGACGGGCGTCGACCCGTCTGACGACCTCGCATTGCAGGGCCTGTTCCTCACCGCCTCCGGCGAAGTCCAGGACTCTGCGGGGTATGCCGGCCGAGAGCGCGGCCACCACGAGATCCGAGATCGCTTCCCGCTGCGCGTGCTCGGCGTCACGCCCGTCATCCAGAACCGCCGTGACACCGAGCCGCGCCGTGGCACTCAGTCGCGCTCCGGCCGTGTACCGCGACGGGCTCTCCTCCCGGCTCGGCACGATGGCGCATACGCTGTCACGCACCGCCGCGAGCCGGAGAAGTTGCTGCATGACCGCTGCACGCTGCTGTCGACGCTCCTGGTGCATGGAGAGGTAGTTGGTCACCGCGGCACCGACGACACCGCCGGCCGTGGTGTATGCCCGATGACCGCGCCTGCGGGGGCTCGGACGGACGTCCGAGTGGCCGCCGGCGCCCCGCGGATACCGGGTGAAGCGGCCCCGACGGCCATGTCCGTTCGTCCTCGCACAGAAGCTCCGGGCCGCACCGCCCTGCTCGCCGGAACGGTCCGGTTGCCGTCGGCCGCCCGGATAAACCAGGCGGCAAGCAAGATCACTTCATCGGGGTAATCCCGCGGTCCCGCGGGGTGATCGAGGCGTTCCGGCCGTTACTGTTCCGGAGGATCTGGATTGGTTCCCCGAAATTACTCCTTTCTATCCTCTCTACGCCCTTTTATTCGTTTTCTTTCTCTTTCATCCGGTTGGCACGCGCGTACGCCGATCACCGCTCCTTGCGAAGGAGAGCTCGCCCGATGACCGTCGACACCGGCCCGGAAGCACAACTGGCGCAGCCGCCCCGGCAGTCCAGTCTGAGCACCGCGGCTGCCCGCAACCTGGCCACCACGACCAAGTCCGCGCCGCAGATGCAGGAGATCACCTCCCGCTGGCTGCTGCGGATGCTTCCCTGGGTGGAGACCAAGGGCGGTACGTACCGGGTCAACCGCCGGCTGAGCTACACCGTCGGGGACGGGCGCATCGAGTTCGTCCAGGACGGTGCGGCCGTCCGTGTGATCCCCCGCGAGCTGGGCGAACTGGCCCTGCTCCGCGGGTTCGACGACGTGGAGGTGCTGACGGCGATCGCCGGCCGGTGCGTCCAGCGCGACTTCCGCGCCGGTGAGGTGCTGGTCGAGCGCGGCACCCCTGCCGAGCAGATCCACCTGATCGCCCACGGCCGGGTCACCCGGACCTCTGTGGGCGAGTACGGCGACGAGATCGTCGTCGCCGTACTCGCCGACGGCGACCGGTTCGGCGAGGACGCTCTTCTGGACGCCGACGCCAGGTGGGACTGCACCGCCACCGCCGAGACGGCCGGCACCCTGCTCACCCTGTCCCGCGCCGACTTCGCCGCCGTGCAGTCCGCATCGCCGGACCTCCGGGCCCACATCCAGCGGTTCGGCGCGCTGCCCCGGCAGCGTCAGAACAAGCACGGTGAGGCCGAGATCGCGATGTCGGCCGGTCATGCCGGCGAGGCCGAGCTGCCCGGTGCCTTCGTCGACTACGAGCTCAACCCGCGCGAGTACGAACTGTCCGTCGCGCAGACCGTCCTGCGGGTCCACACGAGGGTCGCCGACCTCTTCAACGGGCCGATGAACCAGACCGAGCAACAGCTTCGGCTCACCATCGAGGCGCTGCGCGAGCGCCAGGAGGACGAGCTGATCAACAACCGGGAATTCGGCCTGCTCCACAACGCCGCCTTCAAGCAGCGGATCCAGCCCCACTCGGGCCCGCCGACCCCGGACGACCTCGACGAGCTGCTCTGCCGCCGGCGCGGCACCAGGTTCTTCCTCGCCCACCCCAGGACGATCGCGGCCATCGGTCGCGAGTGGAACGCCCGCGGCATCCACCCCCACCCCGTCGACGTCGACGGGCAACCCGTCCCGGCGTGGCGCGGGGTCCCGGTCCTGCCGTGCGACAAGATCCCCATCAGCGAGAACAACACCAGCTCGATCCTCGCCCTGCGCACCGGCGAGGACAACCAGGGCGTCATCGGTCTGCGCCAGACCGGGCTGCCGGAGGAGTACGAACCGGGCCTGTCGGTGCGCTTCATGGGGATCACCGAGCAGGCGATCATGTCGTACCTCGTCACCACCTACTACTCCGCCGCGATTCTGGTGCCCGACGCCCTCGGTGTGCTGGAGAACGTGCAGATCGCCCGCAGGCGCGACTAGAGGATCCGTCCGGCGGCCACGACGGCCCGGACCCTCCCGGCAGGGCGAGCACGCCCGGGACCCGGGACAGCCCACCCCCCTCACCAAGGAGCCACGGATGCCCGATCCTGGGCCTTCCCCTCTGCAGTCGAGTCTGCCCGACGCCGTCTCCCGTTTCGGGGAGCACGTGCTGGGCCAGGCCCTCACCCTCACCGTCGAGGCCTCCGTCGAGGCCCGGTCCGCCCTGCCTCCCCTGCCGGGGCCGCCCTCCGTGCCCGTGCCCGCCGCGGCGGCCGCGCCCGCGGAGGCTCCTGCGGACGTGCCCGTGTCCGGCGCCGGCCCGAGCGACGGCCCGGGAGGCGACCTGATCGCCGAGCCGGTGCGCAAGGGCCCTGCCACGGCGGGGCAACCGAACGCCGTCCTGGAGCGGATCCTGCGCGGCCCCAGCGGTCTGGGCACGGCGGGTCTGCACCTGTTCCGGCGGGAGGCGCGGTCCGCGGCGCCCGGGGCACCGGCGGAGGGCACACCGGTCCCCGGCCTCTACCACCACCCGGTGCCGGAGCCCGATGCGGCACGCGTGGCGGAGGTCAGCCGCAGGATCAGGGAATGGGCGGTGGACGAGGTCCAGGCGGTCCCCCCGGAGTGGGAGGACCAGTTCGACGGCTTCTCCGTCGGCCGCTACATGGTCGCCTGCCACCCGGACGCGCCCACCGTCGAGCACGTGATGCTCGCCACGCGGCTGATGGTGGCGGAGAACGCCGTGGACGACTGCTACTGCGAGGACCACGGCGGCTCACCCGTCGGTCTCGGCAGCCGGCTCCTGCTGGCGCACACGGCCCTCGACCCGGTGCACACGACGAAGGAGTACGAGCCGGGGTGGGCGGATTCGCTCCACGCCGACGCCCCCCGGCGCGCCTACCGCTCCGCCATGGAGTACTTCCTCCGGCACGCCACCCCGTCCCAGGCGGACCGGTTCCGGCACGACATGGCCCGGCTCCACCTGGGGTACCTCGCCGAGGCCGCATGGGCCGAGACGGATCACGTTCCCGAGGTGTGGGAGTACCTGGCGATGCGCCAGTTCAACAACTTCCGCCCCTGTCCCACCATCACCGACACCGTCGGCGGATACGAACTCCCTGCGGACCTGCACGCCCAGCCCGCGATGCAGCGGGTCATCGCGCTCGCCGGGAACGCGACCACCATCGTCAACGACCTGTACTCGTACACCAAGGAACTCGCGAGCCCCGGCCGGCACCTGAACCTGCCCGTGGTGATCGCCGAGCGGGAGGACCTCTCCGAACGGGACGCCTACCTCAAGGCCGTCGAGGTCCACAACGACCTCATGCACGGTTTCGAGGCCGAAGCCGCCGCCCTGGCCGCCACGTGCCCCGCCCCGAGCGTGCTGCGCTTCCTGCGCGGGGTGGCCGCGTGGGTCGACGGCAACCACTACTGGCACCAGACCAACACCTACCGATACAGCCTGCCCGATTTCTGGTAAGAAGGACTTCTCTGTGACCAGCACCGAACTCACCACCGTCGACGGCACCTCCGCGTTCGTCCCCGGCCCGGCATCCCCGTACCAGGGGGACATCGCCCGCTACTGGGACCAGGAGGCCAGGCCGGTGAACCTGCGTCTCGGCGACGTCGACGGGCTCTACCACCACCACTACGGCATCGGCGAGGTCGACCATGCCGCCCTGGGGGACGCCGCCGACAGCGAGTACGAGAAGAAGCTGATCGCCGAGCTCCACCGCCTGGAGTCGGCGCAGGCCGCCGTCCTCCTGGACCACCTCGGCTCCATCGGGCAGGACGACATGCTCGTGGACGCGGGCTGCGGCCGGGGCGGTTCCATGGTGATGGCCCACCAGCGCTTCGGATGCAAGGTCGAGGGTGTCACCCTGTCGGCCAAGCAGGCGGACTTCGCGAACCAACGCGCCCGGGAACTCGGCATCGAGGACCACGTCCGCGCCCGCGTGTGCAACATGCTCGCCATGCCCTTCGAGACCGGGCAGGCCGCGGCCTCGTGGAACAACGAGTCGAGCATGTACGTCGACCTCCACGACCTCTTCGCCGAGCACTCCCGCGTCCTGAGGGTCGGCGGCCGCTACGTGACCATCACCGGCTGCTGGAACCCGCGCTACGGCCAGCCGTCGAAGTGGGTCTCGCAGATCAACGCGCACTTCGAGTGCAACATCCACTCCCGCAGGGAGTACCTGCGTGCCATGGCCGACAACCGCCTCGTCCCGCAGGCCGTCGTCGACCTCACGGCCGCGACGCTGCCCTACTGGGAGCTGCGGGCCACCTCTTCGCTGGTCACCGGCATCGAGGAGGCGTTCATCAACTCCTACAAGGACGGCTCCTTCCAGTACGTCCTGATCGCGGCCGACCGCGTCTGACCGACGCGTTCGGCCGGACGGCCGGGGACCGTCCGGTGACGGGCCCCGGCTGTCCGTCACCGGTTTCAGCGGCGGTCCGGGGCCGCCTGCCACACCGTGCCGCGTGCTTCGTATTCGAGCATCCCCTCCAGGCCGATCGCTGCGTCCGTGCCGAGCTCACGGCGGACCAGCCACAGGGCGAGGTCCAGGCCGGAGGTGACCCCGCCGGCCGTGACGAGGTCGCCGTCGTCGACGACACGGGCGTCCTTCAGCACGCCGCCCTGCCGTTCGAGGTCGGCGCGGACCCGGTGATGGGTGGTGCAGGGCCGCCCCTTGGTCAGTCCGGCGGCGGAGAGCAGCATCACTCCCGTGCACAGCGCGCTGATGGTGAGCCCCGGGCGTGCCGCAGCCGCCAGCGCCCGGGGCAGCGTTCCGCGCCGGATCTCGGCCCACACCCCCGGGTCCTCGCGCCGGGTGTAGCCGCCGCCGGGGACGACGAGGACGTCCGCCTCGTCGGGTGCCCAGCGGTGGTCGACGTGGATCCTGCTGCCGTACGCCCCGCGGACGGTGCGGGCGTTGCCCATCATGACGTAGCGGACCTCGACCCCGCGGTCGGCGAAGTGGTCCGCCGCGGAGAACACCTCGTACGGCGCGACGTGGTCGAGCTCCTCCACACCCTCGAACATGACGACGTGCACGCGCAGCGGTCCGCCCGCCCGGCCGGGGACCGCGGATGCCGCGGCTGCCGCGGTGGCGTGGGCGGGCGTCGCGCTCGCCGTCAGGCCGGCGGCACCGAGCGCGGTGGTGCCGCGCAGGAGGGTTCGGCGGTGCATGTCTTCGCTCCTCGTTCTCGTACGGGCCGGGGCGGACGGACCCGGTCGTGGTGGTGGATTGCGGTTGGCGGACAGGGCCTAGGAGCGCCACACGGTCCCGCGGCGTTCGTACTCGAGGACCTCCTCGGCGAACAGCGCCGTCTGCGGGCCGTAGAACCTTTCGAGCAGCCAGATGCCGAGGTCGATGCCCGACGTGACGCCGCCGCAGGTCACCAGGTCGCCGTCGTCGACGACCCGGCCGCTGACCACGCGGCCTCCTTGCGCCGCGAGGTCCTCCTTGGCGATGTGGTGCGTGGTGCAGGGGCGTCCGGCCGTGATCCCCGCGGCGGAGAGCAGCATGGTGCCGCTGCAGACCGCCCCCAGGACCAGGCCGCGTCTGCGGGCGGCCGCGAGGGCTCGCGGCAGGACTCCGCGCCGCACCTCCCGCTGGAGGCCCGAACCGTCGCCGTAGCCGGCCCCGGGCACGAGGATCACATCGGCCGACCGGGGCGACCAGGCGGCCCGGCAGACGACCTCCATGCCCGCGGACGTCGTCACCGTGCGCGGTCCGTCGACGGACACGAAGGTCTGCTCGATCCGTTCCTTCCCCGCGATGCCGAAGACCTCGATGTGGCCCGCGAAATCCTGCTCCTCCACGCCGTCGTACAGCACGGTGTGCACCCGCAGGGGTTCGCGGCGCGGAGCGGCGGGGGTGGTGGGCGCGGCCTGGGCGGGCGCACCGGCGAGGCCGGCGCCGACCGCCGCGGCGACGCCGCCTCGAAGCAGGTTCCGCCTGTGCGGGAAGGGCATGGGGGTCCTCCGGAAGACGCTGGGACCGCGTCCCCGGGTGCGTGCTGCGAAGATGCCGGGGGCGCGAGGACCCGTTCAGTCTTCCGGCGCCGGTCGCCCGGCAACACCGGCGCGACTGCCCATGGAGCGCAAGATACGGCCAGACCCGCCGCAAGGGGTCCCGGGCCCCGGCCCGGCGGGCTGGGGCACAGCCCCGGGTCACACGCGGAAGGCCGCCCGGTACGCGGAGGGTGTGGTGCCCACCTGGCGGGTGAAGTGGTGGCGCAGGGTCTCCAGCGACCCGAAGCCCGTGGTCTCCGCCACCCGCCGCAGGGGTAAGTCGGTGCTCTCCAGCAGTTCCCGTGCGCGCTGCACGCGCAGGGCGAGGAGCCAGCGCTGGGGCGTCGTACCGGTCTGCGCGCGGAAGTGCCGGGCGAGACTGCGCTTGCTCATCGTCGCGTGCGCGGCGATGTCGGCGATCGTCAGCGGCTCGCCCAGCTTGTCGCGCATCCACTGCATCGTGGGGCCCAGCGCGGCGGCACTGTCCTCGGGAACGCGGTACTCGATGAACTGCGCCTGTCCGCCGGTCCGCTGGGGGGCCATGACCATCGAGCGGGCGACCTGGCCGGCCACCGTCGCACCGTGGTCGCGGCGGACCATGTGCAGGCACAGGTCGAGTCCTGCGGCGATCCCCGCGGAGGTGAGGACCTGCCCGTCGTCGACGAACAGCACCGCCGGGTCCACCTGCGTGCCGGGGAAGCGACGGGCCAACGCGTCGGCGAAGCGCCAGTGCGTCGTCGCCCGGCGTCCGTCGAGCAGCCCGGCGTGGCCGAGTACGAAGGCCCCGGTGCAGATGGAGGCGATCCGCGTTCCTCCGGCCGCCGCCTGCCGGAGCAGTCCGACGAGGTCCGGGGGCGGTGTCCGGTCGGCCGGGACGCCGGGGACGATGATCACGTCCGCGGCACGGGCGTCCTCCCACCGGTACGGGGAGGATAGCTGGAACAGGTGGGCCGGCCCCGCCGCCGTGGTGACCGTGCCGTCGGCGCACACGCGCACCTCGTACGCCGGGCTGCCGTCCGGCCGGGTCGCGAACGCGAAGACCTGGCAGGGGATGGTCAGGTCGAAGGCCGACACACCGTCAAGGGCGAGAACCGCAACCACACGCATGAGCCAGAACTTACGGCACCCGCCCCCGCGTCCGTGCCGGGCGGCCGGGCCGTGGCCGGGTCCGGGCGTTGTCCGAGCCCGCTGATAGCGTCCGCATCCGGCCGGGAAGATCATGAAAGGACGGCAGCCGTGCAGGACGTTCCGCACCACGAAATCAGCAGCCAGCACGTGGCTCAGGCACGCGAGGGCATCACCGCGAGGACGTGGAAGCGCTGGTACGGGATGCGCTGCGACGCCCCGTCCCAGGGGAAGTTGCAGGAGATGCGTGACGAGCTCCTCGACCACGTCGCCGCCCGTGCGGTGGAGGACCCCGCGCTCGACGCGTCGGCGCGCGCGGCGCTGCGCACCGCGGCGGAGTGTTCCCTGGGCGTGCTGAGCATCGGCTGCTTCCCCGACGGCGACCAGGAGATCATCCTCCCGCTCGTCGAGGAGAACCTCAGCACCGATGACATCGCCTTCGGCGACGCGGAGTTCGCCCCCACCGCCGCAACGTGGGCCGAGACGTTCGCGTTGTGTCTCGTCAGTGGGCTGGTGTGGGACTGGCAGCGGGTCGTCGGGCTGCTGCTGCGCGGCGACTACGCGCCCGCGATCCGCGACGGCGTGCCCTATGCGAAGCTGGACTCGGCGTCGGACCCGGCGGAGCTGGCCGCGATGGACGCACTGTGCCACTACCTGACCGAGGCCGGCGGACACCTTCCCCGGGACTGGCCCACCGTGACCCTGCGCAAGCCGGACGCCGCCGAGCGCGCCGAGGCGGCCCGGCAGTTGGACGCCGCCGGCGGTCTGTCCCCGGATCAGCGGCTCCTTCGCGTACTGCTCGACGACGACCAGCGCGCCTTCGAGGAAGCTCTCGTGGCCCGGCTCGACCGGCACCGGGAGAGTGTGGGAGCCGATCCCGCGCCCAGGACCCTGCTTCCGCTCGGTGCCCTCGCAGCGGCGGCCCTCGGTGTCCAGGTGCACGAGTGGACGCTGGGCGTCCGGTCCGCCTACCTGCCGCACGGCATGCTCGGATCCCCGGACGCGCTGCGGCGAGCGGCGAACGCCGGCGGGAACCACCTGGGCTACTGGACCGCCAAGTAACGCGCGCAGCAGGGAGGTCGGGGCCCGCGGGGCTTCGCGCGAGCTCGTCCGTCATCGGCGGACCGGAGCGGGAAAGAGGAGAACCCACCCTTTCCATGATCAAGATATAGCGCACAGGGGGGCTTGCGGCAAGGCCCCGGGTATGCCGCAGAATCGCCCACCTCACCCGGAACACGAGGCCGGGCCGCTCCTCCCGGCGCACACGAGAGCACCCGCTCGACGTCCCCGACCCTCCGATCCGTACGCGGCGTCCCGAGGAGCGAGCAGTCTGTGCGCAGACCGACGCCTGCGTCGCTGCGGTCTGACCGGGTGAGCGGAGCGGGGGCCGCTGCCCTCGCCGGCCCTGTCGCAGCCGGCCGTTGGGATCAGCGGCCGGCCGGTGTTCGGAATCCACGGAAATGAGAGCCACGAAGAATGCGCGTGTTGTTGATGAGTTACGGGTCCCGCGGCGACATCGCACCGCTGGCGGCACTCGCACTGCGGCTGCGCGAACTCGGCGCGGAGGTACGGGTGTGCGCACCCCCGGACGAGGAGTTCGCGGCGCTGCTGGGCGGTGTCGGCGCGGAGGTGGTGCCGTTCGGCCCGGCAGTGCGCGCGCTGGTGACCGGGACGCCACCGTCGGACGTGGCCGGGTTCGCCGCCGAGTTGGTCGGAACGCATTTCGGTACGGTCGCCGCGGCGGCCGAGGGATGTGACGTGCTGATGGCGAGCGGCCTGATGCCGGCCGGTGCCCGGTCGGTGGCCGAGAAGCTGAACATCCCTTACGTGTACGCCTGCTTCCATCCGTTCGAGATGCCGTCGACGCACTACCCGCCGTCGCCGCGGCCGGGCCCGCCGGCCCCGTCCGGCACGACCGGCAACCGGGCGCTGTGGGACCTCGACGCCCGGAAGGTGAACGCGCTGTACCTCGCCCCGCTCAACACCCACCGGGCGTCGATCGGTCTGCCGCCGGTGGACAACGTCCGCGACCACGTCTTCGCCGACCGGCCGTGGCTGGCCGCGGACCCGGTCCTCGGCCCGTGGCGTGAGCTGACGGACCTCGACCTCGTGCAGACCGGTGCGTGGATCCTGCCGGACGAACGCCCGCTGCCGGAGGACCTGGTGGCGTTCCTGGACGCCGGGACACCACCGGTGTACGTGGGCTTCGGCAGCATGCCGATGCGCGCGGCGACGGACGTGGCCACGGTGTCCGTCGAGGCGGTCCGTGCGCAGGGCCGTCGTGTACTGGTCTCCCGCGGCTGGGCCGCTCTGGGGCTGGCCGGCGATGCGGACGACTGCCACGTGGTCGGCGACGTCAACCACCAGGCGCTGTTCCGCCGCGTGGCCGCCGTCGTGCACCACGGCGGCGCCGGCACGACGACGACGGCCGCGCTGGCCGGTGCGCCCCAGGTGGTGGTCCCGCAGTTCGTGGACCAGCCGTACTGGGCCGGCCGGGTGGCCGAGCTGGGCATCGGCGCGGCGCACGAAGGGCCGGCTCCGACCTTCGAGTCCCTGTCGGCCGCGCTCAGGACGGCTCTGACCCCCGAAACCAGCGCCCGGGCGGCCTCCGTGGCCGGCACGATCCGCACGGACGGTGCGACGGTGGCCGCACAACTGCTGCTCGACAAGGTCGGTCGGGAGGGGCCGTCGTCCGCGACCGCATGAAGCGTGCCCGGCTCCGGGCCGCTGCGGCGTCGCAGCAGTGGGCCCGGGCCGGGCGGCCGGCGGCGGCGCGCGGCGGTCCGCGACCGCGCTGCTTCTGCCGGCTCGCGGCGCTCCGGTTGCGGACACGGCTCACGCTGAATCCTTCCGGGCCGCCCCCGCCTCTTATACGCGTACCGGCGCACGCCGGGACCGGAAATCGGAGGTTGTCGTGATCGTGGGAATCGCTGTCGCCGTCGGAGTGGCGCTGCTCTGCACCTGTGGCTTCGTCGTACTGCGCGCGCGGGGCCGGGCACGTGGCTGACCCGACATGGCCCGGCGAGCGGCTGGTCACCGCCGCGCAGCGCGGTGACGTCGACGCGATCGGCGCGCTCGTGTCGGGGTCGTACCCGAACGTGCGGCGGTTCGCCCGGTCGCTCTGCGCCACGCCGGAGGACGCCGAGGACGCGGCGCAGGAGGCGTTGATCATCCTGTACCGCAAGATCGGGATGCTGCGGGCCTCCGGCGCTCTCGCGTCGTGGATGTTCCGGATCGTCCGCAACGAATGCCTGCGGCGCGCACGCACGGTGCTGCGGAACGACGCTCCGCCGCCCGACGGGGCCGTGCGGTCCGCCGAGGACGAGGCTCTGGAGCGCCTGGACGCGGGCAGGGTGGCGGCGGCCGTCGCCGCTCTGCCCGCCGATCAGCGGCGTGTGCTGGTCATGCGGGACATCCAGGGTCACAGCGGCCGGATGGTCGCCGAAGCGCTGGGCCTCAGTACGCCCGCCATGAAGTCGCGTCTGCACCGGGCGCGCCGTGCTGTGCGGCTCGCCGTGCAAGCCGCACCGGGCTCGGCCTTCGGAGGGGATGCCGATGCAAACGCCTGCTGAGGGACCCGACTTCGCGAGTTCGTCCCTGGCGCGGCACCTGGTCCGTGGCGCGGTCGGTTTCGGCGGACTGATCGGCTCCTTCGCGCTCCTCCCGGTGGCCGGGCCGGTGGCGCTCCTGCTGCTGCCGGTCGGCGTGCTGGCGCTGCGCGGGTGCCCGATGTGCTGGACGATCGGGCTGGTGCAGACCGTTTCGAGAGGGCGTCTGCAGCGTTCCTGCGAGGACGGCCGGTGCACGGTGGTGCGCGCCGACGGCAGGGAGCGTGCTCCCGAGCCGGCCGCCACCCGGGTGTCCTGAGCCCGCCGGCGCCGGCGCCGGTGTCGACGGGAGGCGGGCAGGCCCTCAGCCGCGGGCGCCCGGAGGCTGTTGTGCGGCTGGGGGCCGTGTGCGACCGAGGGCATGGAGGCGCCGGTCTCCCGGCCTCTGCTGTACGCGGTTCGGATCGGACCCGGACCCGGACCCGGACTCGGACTCGGACTCGGACTCGGACTCGGACTCGGACTCGGACTCCGTCAAGAATCCGGACTTGGACCCGGACTCGGGTCACCGGACCGGGTCCCGGACCGGGTCAGCCGAGTCCGAGCACGGTCAGGGTCCGCTCGGCCATGCGCCGCTCCCCGAGGGCGTTGGGGTGGACGGGGACGACGCTGTGCCCGAACAGGAGCGGCTCGATCCACCGGGTGCCGGCGGGTTTGCAGGCGTCGTGGCCTTCGGACACCTCGGAGAAGTCCACGTAGGTCGCGCCGGTTTCCTCGGCGGCGCGCTGGACGACCGCGTTGAGGTGTGCCTGAATGCCACGTACGTACGGCACGTCACCGGAGGCGATCGGCAGTTTGGCGAAGCAGGAGGGCTCGGCGGTGGCCGGGGTGATCCAGGGGTAGCCCAGCACCGCGATCCGGGCGTCGGGCGCCTTGGCGCGGAGACTGCGCAGTGCGTTCTTGAGCGCCGGGTAGGTGTTCGCCTCGATCCTGTCATCGAAGGAAGTGCCGTTCCGGTCCTTGCAGGGACTGCCCTTCCCGCCACTGAGGATGCCCGCGGAGCCGCAGGCCATGATGGCGTTGATGAAGGTGTTGTCGTCGTTGCCCCCGATCGTGAGCGTCACCAGGTCGGTGTCCGCGGTGAGGGCGTCCGCCTGCGGTGCGACGCCCGGGTACTGGGCTTCGGCGAAGTGCTTGGTCTGGGCAGCGCCGCAGGTCACGTCCTTGAGGCGGGCGTTCGTCCGGGAGGCGATGACGTGGGGGTAGTTCGCCGTGGAGCGCAGGCACAGCAGGTTGGTGGGGTCCACGGGGAGGACGCCCGAGCCGGCGCTGTAGCTGTCGCCGAGGGCGACGTAGTCGAGGGGGGCCGGTGTGGCGTGCGCGGCGGGGGATCCGGCGGGACCGAGTGCCAGCGCGCCGGCGATGGCTGACGCGACCATGACAGATCGGGCGGGCTTCGGCATGTGCTCTCTCTTTCGGGAGCGGAGCGGGGCGGCTTGACCCGTAACGGCACCTCCGGTGGAGCGGCTCGAACAGGAGGGTGCCGACGATCGTGGGCGGGCGACGGCGCGCACGCCGCTGACCGTTGGGACGCGGAAGGGGATTACCGATCGGTTCTACCGATAGGTAATGTGCGGGCGCCGTCGGGACCGCGTCAACATTGTTGACGCAACTTCCTGAAGTGGTGACCATGCATGGCTGACCCTTCATGGCCGATCCCTCTTGGCCGACCCTTCATGGCCGACCCTTCACAGCTGCCCCCTCATGGACGTGCCGGCGCCGCGCCGTCCCGGACGGACGTCGCCGTTGTGTACTGATCTCCGCGACCACGACGCCGCAGCGCGCGGCCCCTATCCTTGCCCGCATGCCGCAGCCTGGACACGCTTCACCGACGCGCGAGGCCATCCGCTCGGCCGCTGCCCGGCTGTTCCGGGAGCACGGGTACGCCAGGACGACGGTCCGCAGGATCGCGGCGGCGGCCGGCACCGACCCCGCTCTGGTGATCCGTCACTTCAAGAGCAAGGAACTGCTCTTCCTGGAGACGATGCACCTGACGATCGACGACGAGCCGCTGTTCGACGTCCCCCTGGAGCACCTGGGGGAACGGCTCGTCGAACTCCTCGTCGATCTCGACGGTGCCGCCCGCGGCATCTTCCTCGCGCTGGTGCAGGGCAGCAACGAAGCACAGATACAGGAGCGCTTGCGGGACACCCACGAGAAGGTCCTCATCGAGCCGCTGCGCAGCCGCCTGACCGGACCCGACGCCGACATCCGCGCACGCCTGGCGGCCGCCCTGGCCGCGGGCCTGTTGTACGCGCTGTGGGTGGCTCGGGACGAGACCTTGCTCCGTACGGACCGCACCGCTCTGGTGGCCCACTACGGCGCGCTGCTGCAGGGAGTCCTGACACCCACGGCGTAACGGCCGCGCCCCGCGGGAGGTCCGGCCCCGTGACGCCGCCGACGGTCCGCCGCCCCCGTCGATGACCTTGCTAGAGTCTGCCGATGCACCCCTCGAACAGTGAAGCGAACCTCCTCGACGTCCTGCTGCGGGCGGCCGATGAGGCGCCGGAGCAGGTCGTCGTGCACGTGCGCGGCGATGGCACCGAGCGGGTCGTCACCTTCGCCGAACTGCGGTCCGAGGCGCTGCGGGTCGCGGGCGGGCTGATCGACGCCGGGCTGGCGCCGGGCACACCGCTGCCCCTGGTCGCGGACCGGGGCGAGGACTTCCAGCCCCTGTTCTGGGGCGCGCTGGCGGCGGGGCTCATACCCGTGCCTCTGGCCCCGGCCCGGCACCGCGTGGCACCGGTGTACGAACACCTCGGCCGGCCCGCCGTCCTCATCGGCGGGGCAGCCGGGGAGGCGGGCGAGGCGCTGCTGGGCGACCTTCCCGGGCAGGTACGCGCCCTGCGGCTCGGGGACCTCCGCGCCGGCCGTCCGCCCGGGCGGCTGCCGCGTCCGCACGCGCACGACGTCGCGTTCCTGCAGTTCTCCTCCGGCAGCACCGGTGCGCCCAAGGGCGTCGAGCTGACCCACGCCGGCGTCCTCGCCAACCTCGCGCAGATCCGCGCAGCGGCCGCGCTCACCGACGAGGACGTGCTCCTCGGCTGGATGCCCTACTTCCACGACATGGGGCTCATCGGCACCCACCTGGTGCCCATGGCCGCGCGGCTGAAGCAGGTGCGGCTGGAGCCGCTCAGCTTCGCCAAGCGCCCCGCGCTGTGGCTGGAGACGGCCGCCCGGCACCGCGCGACGGTCCTCTCGGCCGCGAACTTCGCGCTGCGCCTGGCGGTGCAGCGGATCCCGGATAGCGACATCGCGGCGCTGGACCTGCGCCACGTGCGGCTGCTGCTGGTCGGCGCGGAACCCATCGGCCCCCGGGTGTGGCGGGAGTTCACGGCCAAGACCCGGCCCGCCGGACTGGACCCGCGGGCCCCTCTCCCCGTGTACGGGCTGGCCGAGGCGACCCTCGCCGTGACGTTCCCCCCGCTCGGCGAGGTGGCCGCACCGCTGACCCTGGACCGGGCGGCGCTCGGCCGGGGCCGCGCCGAGCCGACCGGGGCCGGGCCGCACGCCGTGGAGCTGATGGACCTGGGCCGCCCCGTCCCCGGATGCGAGGTCCGCGTCACCGACGGCGCGGGCAAGCCGCTGGGCGAACGGCATGTCGGCCACGTGGAGGTGCGGGGACCCCAGCTCGGCCGGGGCTACCACCGTGACCCCGACGCGACCGCCGCCGCCTTCGCCGGGGGCTGGCTCCGCACCGGCGACCTGGGCTTCCTGAACGACGGCCGGCTGTGCGTCACCGGCCGCCACAAGGACGTCGTCTTCGTCAACGGCCGTACGTTCCACGCCCCGGACCTGGAGGAGATCCTCGCCGGGACGCCCGGCCTGTCCCCGGGCACGGTCGCGGTCGTCGGATCCACCGAACCGGTCACCGGAGCGGAACGCGTCGTGGGGCTCGTCCAGTGGTCCCGGCCCACGCCCGCCGCCGCACCCGTGCTGCGCGCGGCGGCCACCCGGCTGCGGGAGGCCCTGGGGCACGACGACGTACGGGTGCTCCCCCTGCCTCCCGGCGGCTTTCCCCGCACCACCAGCGGGAAGCTGCGCCGCAGTCTGCTGCGCGACCGGTTCGAGGCGGGGGCGTACGCGGCCGTGGAAGCGCGGGTGCGCGCGTGGGCACCGGCGTCCGCCGCGGAGGCCCGCGGGCCTGCCGCCGCCGGGGCGCCGTCTCCCGCCGTGGTCGCCGGACTTGCCATTGCTGGGGCGCCGTCTCCCGCCGAGGCCCGCGGGCCTGCCGCCGCCGGCGACGCGCCGGGGGCTCCGCGTACGCGCGGTGAGGTCGAGGAGGCCGTCCTGTGCATCTGGGCGCGGACGCTGGAGCTTCCGGTGGACGCCATCGGCCCGCACGACCGGTTCTTCGCGCTCGGCGGCTCCTCGCTCAAGGCGATGGCCGTCGTCGCCGCCGTGGAGGAGACGTTCGGCGTCTGCGTGGAGCCCCGGGCGGTGGTGGACCACGACACCGTCCCGGCCCTCACGGTACATCTGCTCGGCCTCCTCGGGACGGGGCACAGCGCGGCAAGAGACGCGGCCGTACCGGCTGCCGGCCCCGCGAGCGCATCGGACTCCACGGATGACATGCCGGGCGGCGACGCCGTGGCCGTCCTCTCGACGGCCTGCCGGTTCCCGGGGGCGGCGACGCCCGAAGCGTTCTGGGACCTGCTCGTGGCCGGGCGCCGCCCCGACAGCTCCGGTCCTTCGCTCGACGCCGCCGCGTTCGACGCCGCCTTCTTCGGCATGGACGAGGAAGAGGCCCGGGCCACGGACCCCCAGGCCCGCCTCTTCCTGGAGCTGACGCACGAGGCGCTGGAGCGCGCCGGTTACGCCGGTCCGCGCCGTACCGGCCGCAGGATCGGCGTGTTCGCGGCCGTCGGCGACAGCGGGTACCGCGAGGTCCTCGACGCAGCGGTGGACGGCGGACTCGCCGCCCACCGGGGCGCGCTCACCGGCAACCTGCCGAACCTCGTCGCCGCCCGCGTCTCGCACGTGCTGGACCTCGACGGCCCGGCCCTCGCCGTCGACACGGCGTGCTCGTCGGCGCTCGTCGCCCTCCACCTGGCGCGGCGGAGCCTCCTGTCCGGCGAGTGCGACCTCGCGGTCGTCGGCGGTGTCAACCTGCACCTGTCCCCCACCGCTTCGCGGCTGCTGGAGGGTGCCGGGGCGCTGTCGCCGACCGGGCGGTGCCGGCCCTTCGGTGCCGACGCCGACGGCTTCGTGCCCGGCGAGGGCGGCGCCGCCGTCGTGCTCGGCCGCCTCGGTGACGCCCGGCGCTCCGACGACCCCGTGCTCGCCCTCGTACGCGCCACGGCGGTCAACAACGACGGCCGGTCGCTGAGCCTGCTCGCGCCGAACCCGCGGACGCAGCGCGAGGTGATCGCCCGCGCCTACAGCGAGTCCGGCGTGGACCCGGCGGCCGTGTCGTACGTCGAAGCGCATGGCACCGGCACCCCGGTCGGCGACCCGGTCGAGGCCCGTTCCCTCGGGGATGCCTTTCCGCCGCGGCCCGACGGGCTGCCGCGCCGGCTCGGCTCGGTGAAGGCCAACGTGGGACACCTGCTCAACGCGGCAGGGATGCCCGCCCTCGTCAAGGTCGTGCTGGCTCTCGGGCACCGGCAGCTGCCACCCGCTCCGCAGGCCGGACCGCCGGCCCCGTACCTGGAGCGTTCCGCGCCCGGCTTCGCGCTGGTCGACCGGCACCAGGAGTGGCGCGCGCCCGGGCCTCTCGTCGCCGGGGTCAACGCCTTCGGCTTCGGCGGGACCAACGCCCACGCGGTCCTGGAGGAGGCCCCGGCCCGGCCCGCCCCTCACCGCTCCCGGCCCCCCGCCTCGCTCCGGGCCGGCTCCGGCGGACAGCACCTCCTGACGCTGTCGGCCGGTACCCCTTCGGCGCTGCGTACGGCGGCCGGTGAACTCGCCGCACACCTGCGGGCCCACCCTGCCCTGGACGAGGGGGACGTGTGTGCCGCGGTGGGCCGGGCGCGGGACGACCGGCCGCACCGGCTCGCGCTGGTCGCGGAGGGCCACCTCGCGGAACGCCTCGAAGCGTTCGCCGCCGGGCGCTGCGCGGACGGGGTGCACGCGTCGGAGGCCCGTCCGCGTCCACGCCTGGTGTTCCTGCTGCCCGGGCAGGGGGCTCGGCAGGCGGGCGCGGTCGGTGGGCTGTACCGCTCGGCTCCGGTGTTCCGGGAGGTCGTGGACGAGGCGTCCGCCGCCGTCGGGCCGGTCCTCGGACGCGCCCTCGCCGCATGGTGCCGGGATGCGGGATCCGGTGCCGAGGGGCCGGTCAGGACGGAGGTGTCGCAGCCCTTGCTGGTGGCGTACGGCGTCGGCCTGGCACGGCAACTGGCCGCGTGGGGGATCACCCCGGACGCCGTCGTCGGGCACAGCGTCGGCGAGATCGCCGCCGCCTGTGTCGCGGGAGCGCTGACCCTGCCCGACGCGGTGGCCTTCGCCGCCGAACGGGGCCGCCTCATGGGCGAGTTCGCCCTCCCGGGCGCCATGGCCGCCGTCAGGGCCGGCGAGGAGGAGGCCGCCGGGTTGGTGGCCGCATCGGACGGCCGGCTGTGCGTGGCCGCCGTCAACGGGCCGGACCACGTGGTGCTGGCCGGTCCGGTGCCCGCAGTGGACCGGGCCGTCGCCGATCTCGCCGCACGCGGCGTGGCCGCGCGCCGGCTCGACGTGTCCCACGCCTTCCATTCCCCGTTGCTGGAGCCGGCCCTGGAACCCCTGGAGTGTGCCGCCAAGGCGGTGACGGCCCGCCCGGCGGCCGTGCCGATGCTCAGCACCCTCACCGGCCGGTGGCAGCCGGAGCTGACACCCGGTCACTGGCGGCGGCACGCCGTACGGCCGGTCCTGTTCGGCGCCGCCGTCGCACGGCTGCTGGACGAGGGGTACGACACCTTCGTCGACCTCGGCCCGGGCGGTTCGCTCGCCGCCCCGGTGCGCGCCGTCGCCGCCGGACGCGGGGCACCCCCGGACGTCGCGGTGCTTCCGGCCGTGCGGACGGCGGAACCAGGCAGCGATCCTGGACTGCGCTCCCTGCTGGAGACGGTGGGCCGGCTGTGGGTGCGGGGGGTCCGGCTGGACCGGACGGCGCTGGACGCCGGCCGGTCCCGTGTGCCGGTTCCGGCCTATCCGTTCGAGCGCGAGCGCTTCTGGCCCGTGCGCCGTACCGACGGGGCCGAGCGGTACCGCTCCGGTCCCGGATCTCCGCACGCCCCGTCCGCTCCGGGCCTCACCGCCGGAACGGAGGGCTCCGGCGGCCTGTCCGAGGCCGGTTCCGGCGCTCGCACCGGTGCCGCGCCCGTACTGCACCGACCGGTCTGGCAGGACACGCCCCTCACGCCCGCTCGAGGGCCGCGAACGGTACGGCTGGCCGGGGCCACCGGCTCCGATCTGGCACCGGCCCTCGCCGGGCGGCTCGCCGGCCGCGGTGTCACGGTGCTGCCGTACGACGGCCCGGCGCACTCCGCCGGGGCCGGCCCGTCCGGAGCGGACACGCTCGTCTGGCTGGCCGGAGAGGCTCCCGAGCTCTCCGGGCCGCACGGCGACCCCGACGGGGTGGACGCCGCCCGGCACGCGGCCGTGGTGGCCCTGCGGGGCATCCTCGCGCTGCTCGGCCCCGGCTGCGACCGGCTGTTGGTGGTCACTCAGGACGTGCACGTGACCGGATCCGCGCCGGAACGCCCGCGGCCCGCGCAGGCCCTGCTGAACGGCTTCGCCCTGGCACTGGCCGAGGAACGCCCCGGGCTCTCCTGCCGTACCGTCGACCTGTCGTCCTGCGACCCCGCGCACGACAGACTCGAAGCCGTGGTCGGCGAGTTGTACGCGGAGACCGTCCCCGGCACCGCCACCCCGGTCGCGTGGCGGGCGGGCCGCCGCCTGTCCCGTACGCCTCAGGTAGTGGAGGGCGCCGGTGAACGGCGCGTATCCGGGCCGGAGGAGCCGCCGGCCGGGCCGGAGGACCCGTCGGCCAGGTCAGGCGACCCGTCGGGGCGGGCAGGCGGCCCGTCCGCCGGAGGTGCGGCGGCGGATCGGGGAGGCCGGCTTCCCGCCGACGGCACGTACTTGATCACCGGGGGCGCGGGGGGTCTCGGCTCCGCGCTGGCGCGCGAGCTCGCGCGCCGTGGCGCCCCGGATCTCGTCCTCACCGGGCGGGCCGCCTCCCCTCCCCGGGAACTGCTGGCCGAACTGCGGGCCCTGGGCGCCCGCGCCCAGTACCGGTCGGCCGACGTGTCCGCCGAGGACGACACCGACGCGCTCGTCGCCGGTCTGCCGCCCCTGGACGGCGTCTTCCACGCAGCCGGGACGGTACGGCCGGGTTCGTTGCGCGCCAAGACGGACGAGGAGATCGAGCGGGCCCTGTCGGCCAAGGTGCGCGGCACCGTGCTGCTCGCCGGGGCGCTGCGCCGGCATGGCCACCGGCCCGCCGCGTGCGTGGTGTTCTCCTCGGTCGCCTCGGTGGTGCCGGGTCTGGCGGGCGCGCTCGGCGACTACGCGGCGGCCAACGCCTTCCTCGACGCGTTCGCCGCCGCCGAGCGCGCGGCGGGCCGCCCGTGGCAGGCCATCGGACTCGGGCCCGTCGCCGACGCCGGCATGGCGGGCCGGTCACGGGCGCTCGACCACGTGGCGGCGCGCGGCATGGCGCCGCTGACGAGCGCCGCGGCGGTCGCGGGCCTGTGCGCCGCCCTCGGCCTGGACAGCGCGCACCTGCTGGTGACCGGGCTCCCCATCGTGCCCGCTCCCCCGCCGCCCGCGGGCACACGTCCCCCGGCACCCGTCGGACAACCCGGCACGCCCACGCTCCCGGCGCGCCGGGAGCCTGCGGCCGGACCGGGCGCTCGGCACGAGCCGGGCACCCCGGACGCCCCGGATACCGCGGACGCCCCGGATGCCGTGGATACGGCGGACGCCCTCGACGGCCGCACGTCCACGTCGAACACGTCCAGGTCGGGCACGTCCACGGCCAACGCGTCCACGACCGCGGACGGGGTCGAGGCGGGGTCCGGCGTCACGGATCCCTCCGGTGTCGCCGTGCTCGTCCGGAGGCTGCTGGCCGAGGCCCTGCACCGGGCTCCCGAGGACATCGCGGACGACGCGCACTTCCTCTCGCTCGGCCTCGACTCGCTGACCGCCGTGGACCTCGCCCACCGCCTCGAACGCGAACTCGGGCTGCCCCTGTCGGCGACGCTGCTCTTCGAGCACCGCACCCTCGGGGAACTGACGGACCATCTGGCCGCGGAAGCCTCGCGCGCGCCTCTGGACGGGCAGGCCCCGCCGGGGCCGGCGCGGCAGTGCGCCGGCCGGCGGCCTGCCCCGGCGGCCGGGAGCGGGCACGGCTCCGCCTTCCCGCTGACGCCCGTGCAGAGGGCGTTCCACGCGGCGGAGACACTGCACGAGGGCGTCCCTGCCTTCGGCTACGTACGCCAGACCGTGCGCGGGCCCCTCGACGCCGCGCTCCTCGGCCGGGCGCTCGCCCTGCTCGCCGCCAGGCACCCCATGCTGCGGATGCGGATCGCCCGGGAGGGCACACCCCCGCTCCAGTTCGTGGCGCCGGCCACCGCGGCCGGCCCCGCACCGGTCTGGTACGAGGTGCGGGAACCGGACGGCGGCGCACCGGTGCCGAACGGGGCGCTGGAGCGCCTCGAACGGGATGTGTGCAACCGGCCGTTCGACCTCACCACCGAGGACCCGGTGCGCGTGGTCCTCGTACGGGAGACCCCCGGGCTCGCCCACGTACTGATGGTCGTGCACCACGCCGCCGTGGACGGCTTCAGCCTCAACGTCCTCAGTGAGGACCTCTGGTCCCTGTACGCCGGCCTGGCCGGCTCCGGCGCGCTGCCGGAACCGCCCGCGCCCGGCGCCGAGTTCTCGCAGTACGCCGCCCTCCTCGCCGCCGGCCGGGACACGGCCCGTTTCGCGGACGACCAGCGGTACTGGCGGCAGCGCATCGCCGCACACACGGCCGACTCCGGCGTACCCGCACTGCCGTACGACGGTGACGCCGACGGGTCTCCCGAGCCACCGCTCCTCCACCACTCCACCGGTGTCGGGGCCGGGGGCTCCGCGGCCCTGCGTGAGGTCGCCGCAGAGCACGGCGTCTCGCTGTTCCACCTGATGCTCGCCGTCCACGTACGGTGTCTGGCGCGGTGGAGCGGGCGGCGGGCCGTCGCCGTCAACGTCGCCCGTGCGGGCCGTGAGGTCCGCCTGCCGGGCATCGAGCGGCTCGTCGGGCCGCTCGCGGACACCCTGCCGGTGTTCGCGGACGTCGACCCGGAGGAGCCGGTCACCACCCTGGCGCGGCGGCTTCGCAGGATCTGGCGGGAGGCCGAGGCGCACGCCTCCCTCAGCAGCCCGGATCTCGCCCGGCTGCTGCCCGCCGGGCGTGGGGGCACGCGTGCGCTCGCCGAAGCCGGTTTCAGCTTCTCCCGCTTCCCCGTTGCCCGCGGCGAGAACTGGCCGGTCACGGTGACGCCGACGGCGGCCGCGACGGGTTCCGCCGCGACCCGGCTGAGCCTGCTGTGCTGGGAGGCGGACGGCGAGCTGCGGTTCTCGTGGAACTTCCCCGCCCGTCTCCTCGGCCCCGCGACGGTCGAGCGCCTTGCCGCGGAACACCTGGCCGACGTGCACACGCTCGTCGCAGGACGGCGGGCGGCCGGAGATGACGGAATCGTCACAGGACGGCGGGCGGCCGGAGGCGACGGGATCGTACGGCGGCTCCTCGCCGGGTTCCGTGCGCACCCCGGGGCCGTGGCGGTGGACGGCGGGGACACCACGCTCACCTACGGCGAGCTGGACGCGGCGTCCGCCGCCCTGGCCGTCCGGCTGCGGGCCGAGGGCGTGCGGCCCGGGGACCTGGTCGGGCTGCTGACCGAACCGGGCCCGGACGTCGTGGTGGGCGTCGTCGGCATCCTCCGGTCCGGCGCCGGGTGGGTGCCGCTGGACGCCGCGTACCCGGCCGCCCGCCTGCGGGACCAGGTCGGCCGCACCGGCGCCCGGGTCGTCGTCTGCCACGCCGCCACGCTGGGGGCGGCCGCCGCGCTCGACGGCGTCGTCACGGTCATGGCCGGCACCCCGGCGGGCGCTCCGCCCGTACCCGCCCCGCCGGCGCCCCCGCACGATCCGGACGCGATCGCGTACGTGATCTTCACGTCGGGGTCCACCGGCCGGCCCAAGGGCGTCCCGATCACCCACCGGTCGATGGCCGGCTACCTCGACTGGGCCCTCTCCGCGTTCGGTTACGGTCCGGGCGACCGGCTCGCACAGACGGCCTCCCTCTGCTTCGACGCGTCCGTACGGCAAGTCCTCGCGCCGTTGCTCGCCGGGGCCACGGTCGTCACGCTCCCGCGGAATCTCGTGCGCGATCCCGAAGCGCTCCTCGACCACGTGGTCCGCGAACGGGTCACGGTGTGGAGTTCGGTTCCGACGCTCTGGGAGCGGCTGCTGTCCGCGGCCGAGGCCCGGGCGCGCCAGGAGGGTACGGCCCCGGACCTCTCGGCGCTGCGCTGGGTGCACGTCGGCGGCGAGGTACTGGCGGCGGCTCACGTCCGGCGCTGGTTCGACCTGCTGGGCACCGGCCGCGACGGTGACCGGCCGCGCCACCGCATCTCCAACCTGTACGGGCCCACCGAGGCCACCATCAACGCCACGTGCCACATCATCGGCACCCGCCCCGCCGACGACGTCCGGCGCCTGCCCATCGGCCGGCCCGTCGGCGGGACCGATCTCATGGTCGTCGCCGAGGACGGCAGCGCGTGCGCGCCGGGCGAGGCGGGGGAACTGCTCATCGCCGGCGCCGGTCTGACCCCGGGGTACCTCGGGGAGCCGGAACTCACCGCGACCGCCTTCGTCGAGCGGGACGGCCGCCGCTGGTACCGCAGCGGCGACCGTGTCCTCCGCAGGGCCGACGGCGTCCTGGAGTTCCTCGGCCGCCTCGACGACCAGGTCAAGGTGCGCGGCCACCGGGTGGAACCCGGCGAGATCGAGGCCGCGCTGCTCGCCCACCCCGCGGTGGCGCGGGCCGCCGTGCTCCTCGCCGACGGCCGGCTCGCCGCGTACGTCGAACCCCGACCGGGCGGGGCGGCACCCCACCCCACGGAGGTACGGGCCTTCCTGGGCCGCACGCTGCCGCCGTACATGCTGCCCGGCCGGATCGAGGTGCTGGGCGCGCTCCCGCTGACGGGCACCGGCAAGATCGACCGCCTGCGGCTCGGACGCGACGCCCGGCCGGAGGCACCGGACGGTCCCGGATCGCCCGGTCCGGCCGGTGCCCGGTCGACTGATCCGCAGGCCGGGGGCGCCGGGTCGCCCGATCCGCAGGCCGGCGGCGCGGAGGCATCTCCTCCGCGGACCGGCGGGGCCGGCGTACCTCATCCGCAGGCCGACGAGGCCGGAATGCCCCGCCCGCAGGCCAACGGGGCTGAGGCACCCGGTCCGCAGGCCGGCAGCGCGGAGGCGTGCGGCCCTCGGAGTGGCAGCCCGGAGGCGTCCGGCCCTCGGGACGGTGGGCCCGGATCGCCGTCTCCCGTTGCCGTCGGCGCGGGCGGCCGGTCCGGGAACCCGCCGTCGACCGGCACCGAGCGCATTCTCGCGCGCGTCTGGGCGGACCTGCTGGAGACACCGGACGTCCGCGCCGAGGACGACTTCTTCGCTCTCGGCGGGGACTCGATCCTCGCCCTGGAACTGTTCGCCCGGCTGCGTGAGGAGGTGCCGCTCCTGCCGCGGCCCACCGCCGTGTTCACCCACAGCACCCTGCGCGGCCTCGCCGCCGCCATCGACGCGGTGGCTCAGGACGGGCCTCCGCCGGCACCGGCCGAGGCGCCGGGAGCCGCCACCGCCGCCGCGCGCGGCGCACGGGACGACACCGCGCCCTACCCGCTGACGCCGACGCAGCGCGGCTTCCTGCTCGCCGAGACGATCGCCCCCGGGTCGACGTCCGCCTGGCTGGCCCGGTTCCGGCTGAGCGGGCCGCTGCGTCCGGAGGTGTTCCAGCAGGCGGTGGACGTGCTGGTGGTCCGTCACCCCATGCTCCGCACCGTCTTCCCGGCCGGCGCCCGGCCACCCGTGCAGCAGGAACTGCCCGCGTCCCTGCGGCTGCCCGTCGATCGGGAGACCCTGCCCCCGGGGCACACGCGGGAGGTGCTGGAGGAGCGGGTCGCGCAGGAGGCACGGCGCGTCTTCGAGCCGTGGGCGTGGCCGCTGGTACGCCTGAGGCTGTTCCGGGTGGGCCCGGACGAGCACGTGCTCGTCGTGCACGCGCACCACCTCATCGGTGACGGCTACAGCGCGGCGTTGCTCGCGAGGGAACTCCTCACCGCTTACGACCGGCTCGTACGCGGCCTGCCCGACGGGCTGCCCCCGGTGGGCGGCACCTTCCGCGACCACGCCCTGCGCCTCGCCGCGGGCCCGCGCGCAGCGGACCCCGAGGCGGAGGCGTATCGCGCGGCTCATGACGCTCCGTACGCGCCGCCCGTCCTCCGCCCGGCCGCCGCCTCCGGCGATGGCGACGGCGACAGCGACAGCGACAGCGACAGCGACAGCACGGACGTTGGCGCGGGCAGGGGCGACAGCGGCGGCGCCCGCGCCTTCCGGACGGCCGGCTTCACTCTCGACGCCGCGTCGACGCAGGGGTTGCGACAGCTCGCCCATACCGCCGGGACCACGCTGTACGCGCCGCTGCTCACCGCGTACTACCGGGCGCTCACCGGTCTCGCCGGCCGCCGCGACCTCGTGCTGGGGCTGGCCGTGACGGGACGCGACGACACGTCGGCGGCAGCCCACGACGTCTTCGGACCGTTCGCCGAGGCGGTGGCGCTCCGCCCGTCGCCTCCGGAGGCCGAGGGAGACCTCCCGGGCCGGACGCCGCCGTTCCGGGAGGACCTGCGCCGGATCGCCGCCGAGACGGTCGTGGCCAGGCGGTACGGGCCCACGGACGCCCGTACGCCTGCCGGGCTGCCGCGGACCGCCCAGTTCTTCTTCACGTTCCTGGACTTCTCCGCTCTCGGCCGGCCCGGCGGCGGCACGCTGCACCTGCGGGAGGACGACGCCGACACCGCGCTCGCCCCGCCCCCGGTCGGCACCGACGTCTTCGTCGCAGTCCGCCCTGCGGACGAGGGGCTGCGCGTCACCGTACGGGCCCCGGCGACGGTGCTCACCGCCGCGGCGCTGGACGGTTTCGCGGACGCGGTACGGGGCGAGCTGGAGCAAGCGCTGTTCCCCGACGCGAACGGGGCAGGGCCCGGCAAGGAAACGCCCACCACGGCTCCCGTCACCACGCGGGCCTCCCTCACCACCGCGGCGCCCCTCACCACGACGTCCGGTCCCGGCACCGGTCTCGACGCGGCGCTCGTGGGATACCTCCCCGCGCCGAGGGACGTGGCGGCCTTCGCCGGGCTGCCGGAAGGCGCCCTCCCCCGCGAAGAGCTGCGCACGCTGCTCTTCCCGGAGGGCCGCGCCCGGCTGCTGGAGGAGACCACCACGCCGCTCGGTACCTCGGGGTTCGTCTGCCTGCCCCTGTTCGCGGACGAACTCGTCCCCGGAGGGGTCCGTCCCCCGGGTCCGGGCCTCGCCGCGCTCTCCGCACGCGCCGTGGCACACGCGGCGTCGCTGGGAGCGCGCTCGGTCTCGCTGGCCGGTGTGATCCCGTCCCTCACCGGCTACGGCTACGACGTCCTGCGGGAGAAGCGCGGTGGCCCGGCCGTCTCCGTGACCACGGGCCACGCGATGACGACCGTCTCCGTCGTGAAGACCGTCCACGCCGCGCTCGCGGAGACCGGCCGCGGGCTTTCCGACAGCACGGTCGCCTTCGTCGGCTGCGGATCCATCGGCACCTCCTCGCTGCGCCTCCTGCTCGCCCGCAGCCCCCGGCCCCCGGCCCGGCTGGTCCTGTGCGACGTCCCGGGCAGCGGCCCGCGGCTCCGCCGGCTCGCCGCGGAACTCGCGTCCCACGTCCCGGGGCACCGGATCGCCGTCCTCTCCGATGCGGCTCCGACGCTGCCGGACGCGGTGTACGAGGCGGACGTGCTCGTCGCCGCGGTCAGTGGCGCGGCGGCGGTGATCGACGTCGACCGGCTGCGGCCGGGCACGATCGTCGTCGACGACTCCTTTCCGCACTGCTTCGACACCGCACGGGCCCTGCGGCGGATGAGCGAACAGCGGGACGTGCTGGTCGTCGGCGGCGGTCTCCTCTCTGTGGGCTCTGCGGGCGCGACGGCCACCCGCCTCGCGGAGGGCCTTTCCGGACTCGCCGGGGTCGCGGACGCGGCACGCGCCACCCGGATCGGTCTGCCCGGCACGATGGCGTCCTGCCGGCTGGAGTCCCTGCTCCACGCGCACCTCACGGCACGTCGCCCTGCGCCGCCGTCCGGGGCCGCCGCTCCCCCGCTCATCCACGGTCTGGTCGATCTGCCGCACGCCCTGGCGTACTGGGACGCGGCGGAGGCCACCGGACTCGGCGCCGCGCCGCTGCACCTCCTCGACCACGTCCTGGGTCCCGGTGTGTTCGGCGGTGTGCGCGGGGACGGGTGAGGGCCGGCGCGGCGCCGCCGTGTTCCTCCTCACAGGAGGGGACGACGGTGTGACGGGAGGCGGGTGCGCACCGTCTGGGAGGGCATGAACGACATGACCGATGAGGAGATCGTCCGGGCGGTGCGCGGCATCGTCGCGTTGGAGGCTTCGCGCGAGGCGCTGGCCGCCCGGGTGACAGGGCTGCGGACCGCCACGGCCGCCGAGGACCTGGCCGAGCGCGACCGCTGCGGCAACGCCATGGCCGACGCCGACACCCGGATCCTGCTGGAGTCGATCGAGGTACTCGACCGGCTCGGTATGACGGCCGCGGCCATGGCCTGCGCCCATGTAGCCCGGGAAGAGGGCATCCTGCCGCCTTCCTGACCCCGCGCGGGCGACGGTGAGGGCGGGCGGCGGGAGTGGCAGGCCGGCACCGGCCGCCCGCCTGCGCGCCCGGCCGGTGCGGAGGGGCTGCGACAGTGGGCGCATGCGTGTCGGACTGCTCGGAACCGTGGAACTCGACGCCGGGGCGGGCCCGTCGGCGGTGGGCGGCACGCGGTTGCGGGCGCTGCTGGCACGGCTTGCGCTGGATGCCGGGCGGGCCGTACGGCCGGGGGCGCTGGTCGAGGACCTGTGGGGCGACACGCCTCCGGCGGATCCGGCGAACGCCTTGCAGTCGCTGGTGTCCCGGCTGCGGGGGATGCTGGCGGATCCCGCGCTGCTCGCCCTCGGGCCGGCCGGCTACCGCCTCCACCAGCGGCTCGCGGACACCTTCGGCAGCGATCCGGGGCCCGGGGTGGCGGCCGCCCACCTCCGGGGTTGCCCCGAACTCGAAGAGGAACTCCGTGGGGACGAGGACGACGGCGGAGCGGCGGCCCGCACCGTCGGAGTAACTGGTGATGGAGTAGCCGGTCATGCCCCCGTCGTGCGCCCAGACGGTGCCGCACGGGGTGTCACCGGTCTCGATCCCCAGACCGGCTCCCGGTCCGTCCTGCGGCTGTTCGGGATCCATGGGTACGGTGCTGCGCAGCTCCGCCGTCTGCGCTGCGGGCAGCAGTGCGCCGGACAGGAGGGCCGAGGAGAACCGGGCGGAACTGCTCGGGCACCGCGTCCGGCATGCGCGCGGCGTCCGGCTCGTACCCGTGCGCGTACCGGCCGCGCCACCGGGGCCGGTGGCGTAGTAGGTGTGCTCCAGCCCCAGCGGGCGGGCGATCCGGTCGCGGACGAGCGCGGCGAGGGACGTGCCGGTGACGCTTTCCAGAACGGCGCCGACGGCCGCGTAATCGGTGTTGCTGTACGACCACGTGGTGCCCGGCGGGAGAGCGGTTCGTGGCGCACCCCGACGGCGAGGAGCTCGCGCGAGGTCCAGCGCCTGTCGTCCTGCCGAGGATCGAGGGGAGCACGCCGGTCCTGGGTGTAGTCGAACAGGCCGCTCGTGTGGTTGAGCAGCATCCGCAGGGTGATCGCCTTGCCCCCGGGCACGACGCCGGGCACCCACTTCTCCACCGGGTCGGCCAGCGACAGTTCGCCTTCGGCGACGAGTTGCAGGGCGAGCACTGCCATCATGGTCCTGGTGTTCGAGCCCATCCGGAACTCGTCGTCCGCCGCGAGTCGTTGCTCGCGGGCGGCCCACGGCGCCTGCCGCACGATCTCGACGGGCCGGTCGCGGCCGTCGCCGCCCGCACGATCACTCCTGGTGCCCCGACATCCACCAACTCCCGGGCGAGCCGCTCCAGATCGTCGTGCCGCTGCCGCTCGGTGGCTACGGCCGCGGGCGAGTGCCGAGCCACCGGAGCAGCGGCGTGGGCGCCGCGCCCGCCGTGCCGGCCAGGAGTGCCACCGACAGCAGGGCCACGGGCACGGCCCGCAAGCGGTGTGACCGGGCGCCGGGACGCGGTGAGGAGTGCTGGGGGAAAGCCGGCATGGACCCATGCCTCCGGGTGAGCGCCGAACATGACGCCCTCAGCCTCCGGCGGACCGCTGGCAGCCCGCGCACAGCACGCCGGCAGACCGCCCGCACCACGGGACCGGCAACGGACCGGCAGCGGCGGTCACGTCGGACGCGCCCGCGAGCGGCCGTGCCTCAACCGATCCGCTCGGCGGCGTCCAGGATGTCGGGGTGCAAGCGGCTTGCGGCGTCGGGCACTTCGACACCCAGCAGCCGCCCCTGTGCGTCGAGATCGAGCACCGCTGTGGCGTCGTCCCCCGCCACCACCTGCTGGACGGCTTCGCCCGGGTCGATCCTGTCGACGAGGTATATGTACGCCATGTTCGCCTCGGCGTCGTACGTGACTCGCATCGTCCTCCGTAGGGTTCACCACGAGGCGGGAACCGGTTCCCGCGCCCGCGGGGCAGGCTACCCGCCACGTTGGTTGTCCTGACCTGGTCATGGCGGGAGCACGGCACCGTCACCCGCACGCACGCGCGCCCGCGGGCCTAAGAGGTGCCGGGCGCCTCGGCCGCGGGCTTGGAGGAGACCAGGACGCCGATCTTGTCGATGCGGTGCTCGGGGTTGCCGCGGTCGTCGCGCCAGAAGTTGCCGACGGCGTTGTCCTCGGGCGTCGCGCACGTGGAGACCGTGATCATCGCCTTCGTGGGCTTCTTCCCCGGCTCGCCGGGGACCGCGGCCCGCTGCTCGGCCAGGGAGCGCTCCGACCGGAAGGAGGTCTTCCTGGTCTCGGTGATGCGGTACTCGTGCACCGTACCGCCGGCCGTGACGAAGACGGAGTCGCCGATGCCCAGGGACGGGAGGTCGCGCAGCGGCCCGCCCGCGGAGAGCCGGTGCGCCGTCACCAGGTAGTTGCCGATCTCGCCCGGGCCGACGCCGCCCTTGGCTCCGTACGGGCTGGCAGCATGCCCCTTGTTCTGGATCCGCGTGCCGGGCCAGTCGTCGGTGGTGCCCTCGTACGGGACGACGCGGAGGTCCTCCAGGCCTATCCCGGGTATGGCGAGGACGGCGGTGAGGGTGCGTGCGTCGTCCTTCGGGGGCGGAGGCGGGGGCTCGGGCGACGGCGCGGCTGAGGTGGCGGCAGCGGTGAAGGACGCGGCCGCCGGAATCGTGGCGCCGCCCGGTGCCGGGGCGGCCGGGATGCCCGCGGCGTGCGCGGAGGAGGCGGTGACGGGGGCGGCCGTGGACATGCCGTCGCCACTCGCCGCGTCGGCCCCGGTCGAGCAGCCGGCCAGCGCGACGATGACGGCGGCGGCGAGCGCGGCGGGGACGGTTCGGTGACTCAGCATGGCGTTCCGGGTTCGATGGCCGGGCGGTCGCACCCCCTATGAAGGGCGGCACCTATCAGGAAAAATGACGATAGACGATCGCATGTTCCTCCAACAGTGTTCCCGTGCGTGAGGTCGGCCATCCCCACCACGGGACGATTCACCGACAGCCACACCGTCGGCACAGCGAGTCGCCATCCGGCCGGCCGGAATGGCCGCCCAGCGTGACGACACCCGATCCAGGGCATGATCGAACCGGCATGCCGACGAGCACCGGCCCGCACCGGAGCCCCCGCGCCGCACCACCGGAATGACACTTCCCACAGTCGCCGCGACGCAACTCTTGGTCATTCCCGCAGCCATCCCGGGGAACAAGAAGCGGCAACCGAAGGAGGCTGCCGTGGGCAGGGATGCGTTGGATCTGGGCGAAGTGCTGGCCGAGGCGGAGAACGCCTCACCCGTGGAATCGGTCGACGTCGTCGCGGTGAGCCTGCAGAAGCGCTTCGGAGCGGCGTGCGTGTCCTTCCTCTTCGCCGACCTGGTCGGCCACGAACTCATCCGCCTGACCACGGCGGACGGGCCCGCCAGCGGCCGCAGCGGGGAGCGCATCGGATTGCGGGGCAGTGTGTACGACCGGGTCCTGGAGACGCAGGTGCTGCACCAGGAGCCGGACGGGGAGGGCGGCCGGCGCGTCATCGCACCGGTGACCAACCGGGGGGACTGCGTCGGCCTGCTCGAGATGACCCTCCCCCGCACCGATGAGGCGGTGCTGCGGCAAGTAGGCGAAGCCGCACACGCCTTGGCGTACATCATCGTCACCGACCGCCGCTTCACCGACCTCTACCACGTCGGCCGCCGCACCACGCCGACGAGCCTCGCGGCGGAGATCCAGCACCAGCTCCTGCCCTCGGCCCCGTGTTGTGAAGCCGCCCAGTTCACCGTGGCGGGCGGCCTGGTGCCGGCCGACGACATCGGCGGCGACACGTACGACTACGCCCTCGACCGCGACACCCTGCACCTGTCCATCACCGACGCCATGGGCCACGACACCGATTCCGCCCTGCTGGCCACCCTGCTGATGGGGGCGCTCCGCGGCGCCCGGCGGGCCGGATGCGACATCGCGGAACAAGCACGCCGCGCGCACCGGGCCCTGCTCGAACACGGCCGGGGCACGGCGACCGGCCAACTGCTGCGCATCGGCCTGCAGGACGGACGCGCCCGGCTCGTGAACGCCGGGCACCCATGGCCCCTGCTCCTGCGCGACGGGAAGGTGGAGGAGACGAGACTCTCCGTCAACCTGCCCTTCGGCGTCCCCTCGCCCACCGCCTACCGGGTACAGCAGATGCAACTCCGCCCGGGTGACCGGCTGATCATGCTCACCGACGGCATGCAGGACCGCGCCGCCGCGACCGTCGATCTGCACGCCCTCGTGCGGGACACCCGGACCCTGCATCCCCGCGAAGCCGTCCGCGCCTTCGTCAGCGAGGTGTACGAAGCGTGCCGTGGCAACCTCCAGGACGACGCGACGGTCATGTGCCTCGACTGGCACGGCACCCACGCCACGAGCAGGCGCGCCCCGTCCGGGGCCAACAGCAGTGACGACCTGTGGTCGTAGTACCGCCGCTTGCCGCCGGGTGCCCAGGCAGGAGGGCGATCGGATGCCCGAGCGGGCCGGTGCACCCGGCACGGCTCGCGGCCACGCCACTGATGCGCTTGCAATAATATGACGAGCGGTCTATTTTTCTGGCCATGGGACAGAAGGGCGAGGAAACCCGCGGAAAACTCCTGGACGCCACGCAGCGCCTCATCGAGACCGGCGGGTACTTCAACGCCGGGCTGAACCAGATCGTGGCCGCGAGCGGGGCACCCAAGGGGTCGCTCTACTTCCATTTCCCCGGCGGCAAGGACCAGTTGATCGAGGAGGCCGTCCGCCGGGGCGGCGAGGAGATCTCCGCCCTTCTCGCCGGCGCGGAGGAGGCTTCCCGCGACGGCGGCACCACGGAGATGCTCGCCGCACTCCTGGACGTCCTCGGCACCCGGCTGGAGCAGTCCGACTGGCGCCAGGGGTGCCCCGTGGCGACCGTCGCCCTGGAGATGGCAGCCGGCAACACCGCGCTGCAGAAAGCCTGTTCCGAGGTGTACGCATCCTGGGAGGAGGCCCTCGCCGACCTCCTCGCATCCGACGGCCACTCCTCACCGCAGTCCGCCGCCACGGCCGTTCTGGCCCTGATCGAGGGCGCGTTGGTACTGGCGAGGGCCCACCGGAGCCGCGAGCCGCTCCACCGGGCCGCCCGGGCGCTCGCCCTGCTCGTCTGACCCCACCCGCTCCCTGCCGGGAGCTTCGGGAGCTTCCACCTCGCAAGAAAATATGTAGATCGGTCTACTGAAAGCGGGAAGATGTGTCCACCTCATCCGCAGACACGCTCGTCCTCGGTGCCTCCGGCTTCATCGGTCGCGCACTGGTCGCCGAACTCCTCCGCCGGGGACGGCAGGTGGCCGCCGCAGTCCGCGGCCCGGCCGAGCCCCTGACCTCGTGGCTGGCGCGCGCGGGCGTCGGCACCGGCACCCTGAGCGTCGTCACCGCCGACATCACGCGCCCCGGGCTCGGCCTCGCACCGGACGCCCTTCCCGCCGTACGGGACGTCTACAACTGCGCGGCCCGCTACGCCTTCGGGCTCGACCGCGCCGAGGCGCGGGCCGTGAACGTCACCGGAGCGGTTCATGCCGTCGAATGGACCGCGACGCGGCAGGCTCCGCGCCGCCTGGTGCACCTCAGTGGGTACCGCGTGGGCCGTTCGACCGGTGACGCCGACCACGACCGGCTGGGCGCCTACGAGGCATCCAAGGAGGAGGGCCACACCGCGGTGTGCCGGCGCGCCGCCGAACTGGCGGTCCCCCTCACCGTCGCCAACCCGGCGTCCGTCATAGGCCCCGGCCAGTACATCGGGCTGGCCTCGATCGCGGACGACCTGTGGCACGGACGCCTCCCGGCCGTGCCCGGCGGCTCCGGCACCTTCCTGCCGGTCGTCACGCTCGAACACTTCACGCGGTTCCTCGCCGCACTGCCCGAGGACCCCGAAGCCTCCGGCCGCCACTACTGGATCCTCGACGACACCACGCCCCACCTGCCGGAGCTGCTGGGACACATCGCCCGCCACACCGGCGTCCGCGCGCCCCGCCTCCGCATCCCCGTGGCGCTGCTGCGGCGACTGCCCCGCGCACTGACGGGCGCCGACCCGGAGACGTTCTCCTTCCTGTCCACCGACCGCTACCCCACGGGTCCGGCGCACGCCTTCGCCCGCTCCCACGGGATCGCGGTGCCGCCGGTCGGGGAGGCGCTGAGCGCCTGGGCCGACCACCTCGTCGCCACACGGTTCGGGAGGACCGCCGCACCGGAACTGCCGCACGGCTTCCACGCAGTCGCGGGCAGCCGCACCTGGGTCGTCGGCGACCGGGAAGCGCCCGCACACGTGCTGCTGCACGGGCTGCCGCTGGACGCCGACTCCTGGGCTCCGGTGAGCGGGCTGCTCGGGAGCCGTACGCTCGCCGCCGACCTCCCCGGCCTCGGCCGCTCCGGCCCGACCGGCACCGCCTGGCAGGACTGGCTCGCGGAACTGCTGGAGCCGGTGACGAGCCGACCGCTGCTCACCGCGCACTCCCTCGCCTGCGGACCCGCCGTGCGCTACGCCCTGCGCCACCCGGACCGGATCAGCGGACTCGTCCTGATCGCACCGCCGTTCCTCCGGGACGCACCACGCCGCGCCGGGCAGGGCCGCGTCACCGCGGCTGCCCTGCGCCGGGTGTCGGCGGACCGGCTGGCCTTCCTCCTCGGCCTGCCCGCCGGCCCGGCCGTGGACAGCGCGGTGGCGAATCTGCACCGCCCGGGCACCGCCCGGCGCACCGCGGCGGCCCTGCGCACGACCCGCCGCCGCGACGACGCACTGCGGCGGCGGCTGGCCGAGCTCGCCGTACCCGTCACCCTGGTGGCCGGCGCATCCGACCCCCTGCGCCCCACCGGGATGCGACACGTCGTCGTCCCCGGCGCCGGGCATTATCCGCAGCTCACTCACCCCGAGGAGATGGCACGCATCCTCCTCGACGCCTCCGTCCAGGAGGTCGGCGCGGTCGTCTGACGCGGCGGCCGGCCCCGGCGGCCGTACGGAGAACCCCTGTTCTCCAGGCGTCGGTGCTGCGACGTTCAGGACAGGAGCCGGGTCACGGCCCCCGAGCCGGCGGCGCGGCCGTGGTGGCGGAAGGCGAAGGTCCAGCCGGTCTCCAGGGCGACGGGACGTTCGAGCCTGACCGTCACCGCGGCCAGGTGCGACGGCCGCAGCACCTCCACGCCATCGGGAAGAACCACGATCCCCCGTACCGCACCGGCGCCCACGTGGAAGTGGAGACCGTCCCCGGTGAGCACCTCCGCACCGCCCTGATGCTCCGGCAGCACGGCGATGTCCGCGGCGAAGACGGCGTGTGCTCCGATCGAACCCGGAGTGGCGAGGACCTGCCCCCGCTCGATCGCTCCCGTGGCGCTACCCGGCAGCAGCAACCCTGCGTGCGTGCCGGCGATCACCTCCCCGGCGTGCGGTCGGCACCGGTCGATTCCGGCGATCCGGGTGACCGGTCCGCCCGCGAGGCCGACGATCTCCACCTCGTCGCCTGTGCGTACCCGCCCGCGTTCGATCCGTCCGCAGGCCAGGACCACCCTGCCCCGGTTCCGTACGAAGACGTCCTCGACGACCATCAGAAACGGCTCGTCCGCGGCCTTCATCGAACCCCCACCACCCCGCATCCGTCGTGTGCACGCGGCCGAGGCCAGCAACGCCTCCCCTCCCGCTCCGGCTGCCGTCTTCGGGGACGCGGCCCGCGCCTGCCGCGCGGCGGTGTCCTCCGCGGCGCGCGGAGTCGCCGACGCCCCGTCGTTCTGGTGATGAAGGCGGACCTGTTCGTCGCGGCCACCTCCACGGGCGGGCAGCCGGCGGAGGGTTCGCCCGTGTGCCGCGGCGCCGGCGGGCCGGTCCGTCCCACTCCGCCGATACTCTCGTGCGACGAGTCAGGAGCGCCAGGAGGGATGGACTGGCGTGCGCACAGGAACACCAGCCGCAGTCCGCTCGGCACCCCCGCTGCCGCGGTGCCCGCGCCCGGGCGTCCCGAAGGCCCGCGCCGTCGGCAACCGCCCGCGGGTGGTCGCGGCGGCCGTACTGGCCGGGGCGCTGCTGGCCGGTACGGTCGGCGGGTGCGGCCCGGCCCGCCGTGACGGTGCCGTACGGCCCCCGGCCGCCCCCACCGGACCGAGCCGCGTCCCGCTGCTGCGGGCAGAGGTGCGGGGATCCCTGCCGCATGATCCGGACGCGTTCACGCAGGGCCTGGAGTTCCGCGGCAGCACCCTGTACGAGAGCACCGGCCTGGTCGGCCGCTCCTCCCTGCGTGCCGGGCCCGCGGGTGAGCCGCCCACCGTCCGGGCCGAGCTCCCGGCACCCCTCTTCGGGGAGGGCATCACCCTGGCCGGCGGCAGACTCTGGCAGCTCACCTGGCGCAACGGCATCGCCATCGAGCGCGACCCCGACACGCTGGCGGAACGTCGCCGGGTCACCTACCGGGGCGAGGGCTGGGGCCTGTGCTGCCGGTGCACGGCCGGGCGGGGACAGCTGGTGATGAGTGACGGCTCCGCCCGGCTCACCTTCCGTGACCCCGACACCTTCGACGTGACGGGCGGTGTCGACGTACGTCAGGACGGCAGGCCCGTGACGGAACTCAACGAGCTGGAATGCGCCCCCGACGGCTTCGTCTACGCCAACGTGCTCGGGACGGACACCCTCGTGCGCATCCAGCCGCGCACGGGCGCGGTGACCGCGCGCATCGACGCCACCGGGCTGCTGACGCCGTCCCAGCGCCGCACGGCCCGTGCGCTCAACGGCATCGCCGCCGTGCCGGGGACGGACAGCTTCCTGCTCACCGGCAAGTTCTGGCCCCGCATGTTCCGGGTCACCTTCGTGCCGGCGTGACCTGCCGCGCGGGGCGGGGAAGACCGGGCCCCGTGCGACTGAACGCGCCGGACCGGGGAATACCGGCAGCAATCAGGGGGGTGGGGGACGGTGAGCGACAGCACCGGCACGGGTGGGGCGGAAGGCAAGGCCACGGCGCGGGAGAAGCGCGACACGGCCGGGAAGGCGGCGCTCATCACCGCGATCGTCGCCGTGGTGGCACTCGTGGGCACGGGCATCATGACCTTCTTCGACGTGCAGCTGGCGCAGGACCAGTTGGAGCAGTCCCGGCAGGCGCAGCAGGAGGAGGCCCGGCAGCAGGCAGCGGCGGTCGGGTTCTGGGACGACAACAAGGGCGTCGCCGTCATCAGCAACGCCTCCACGCGACCGCTCTACGCGGTGAGCGCGGAGTTCGCCATGGGGCCGGCGAGCGGCCCCTCCGGCAGGGGCCGGGCCACGTGGTCGTTGTACTTCGAGGTCCTGCCGCCCTGCAGCCGGGCCACCGTCGGCAAGGATCTGGCCCGGACGTTCAAGCCCGGCCTGCTCGGGGGGATGCTCCGCAAAGAAGGGCTGCGCGACGACGCCACCCTCGTGCCCGTACGGGTGCGGTTCGCGGACGCCCAGGACACGTACTGGGTCCGCGATCACCAGGGCCTCCACACGGCGACGAAGGACGCGATGCGGATCCTCAACCTCTCGGACGACGTACACGGCCCCTCCGTGGTGCTGTGGGGGCATCAGGGCGGTGAGCTGCGGGAGGAGGAACGCTGCACACCCGCCTGACGGCAGGGCCCGCGGTGGCAGGGGCACCGCCGTTGGTGTGAACGGCGTTCTCGGTCCGGTGCAGTGATCCCGTACGCGCGCACAACGTGGCTACGGTGGCAGGGGCTGAGCGGAGCGGTGCATCGCCCGGGCAGCCAGGCCGGCCGCAGACACGTACCCACCACTCCCCCACATTCGAGGACGGGCCTCATGAGCAACACGGAAACAGGCGGAGCCACCGGGACCAAGGACAAGGACTACAACCTGATCTGGTACGTCGAGGCATGCCTGAGCAACGCGCTGCGGCTGGAGACGTACATTCAGGACGCCCAGCGTGAGAACGACACGGAGGTCGCCGAACTCTTCCGCAAGGCACAGGCCGACAGCCGCAAGGGCGCGGAGCTCGGCAAGCAGCTGCTGCGCAGCAGGCTCGGCGGCTGATACCCCGCCTCACGCGGCCGGCCCACGTGCCGGCTCCGGCCGCGGGACGGACGCGGCACGAACGAGCGGCGCCCCGGTCTCAGGGACCGGGGCGCCGTCGCGCTCTCTCCCCGGATCGTCGCGGCAGCGGCAGCGGCGCACCACGGTGCCGACCCGGTCAGGACGGCTGCCGCGCGAACAGCTCCAAGTGGCCGCAGTCGGGGCAGCGGAAGGCATCGATCTGCCACCGGGGCCGTCCCATCCGCTTGGCTCCACCGAACAGACCGCGTTCGAGAGGACCGGCGATCCAGCGGGAATAGCCGCGCGAGTGCTCGCCCGTGTCCTCGATGAACCCGGGCTCCAAACCGGCCCGGCCGCACTGACCGCACGTCATGGTGTCCATCGCACGAGTCTAGGTCGTGTCCGCGAACTCCCGCCTGCCCGGCAGCGCCGGAGCAAGTGCCGTGAGCCGTGGCGTCGGCCCTGGCCGCCCTCCCCTCGTGAACACGGCGGCGCGGGGACACGTATCGCAGGAGAGCACCGGCTGCGCAGCAGCGGACGTCGGTGCCGCCGTGTCCGAGCCGGCCACCCCGAGGGGAGAGGGATGAGGCACACACGCCGCACACTGCGACGGATCGCGGGTCTGACAGCCGTCGGGGGGATGCTCTGCGGCGGGCTGATGGTGAACAGCGCCATGGCCGGCGAATCCCCCGTCCCGGGCGGGAGCGGGGACCGGGCCGTCCGGCCTGCGGAATCCGGTGCGCGACTCGTCGCCCGGCTCGGACCCTCCCGTACCGCGGGCACGTGGATCGGGGCCGACGGGCGGCCGGTGGTCGCGGTGACCGACGCGGAGGCCGCGGCGGAGGTGGAGCGGGCGGGGGCGCGCGCCAAGGTGGTACGGCACAGCATGCGCCGCCTCCGCGCCGCCACCGAGACGCTGAGCGACGCTCCGCGCGTACCCGGAACGGCGTGGGTGATGGACTACGCCTCCAACCGGGTCGTGGTGCGTGCCGACAGCACCGTCTCCGCCGCGGACTGGTCGCGCATGTCGCACCTGGCCGAGGGGATCGGCGGTTTCGTGCAGATGCAGCGGACCAAGGGCGCCTTCTCCACCAGGCTCAGCGGCGCCGATCCCCTCTTCGCCGGCAACGGACGCTGTTCCGCGGGCTTCAACGTGACCGACGGCCGGCAGAACTTCGTCCTGACGGCGGGGCACTGCGGCCCGCGGGGAACGACCTGGTTCGCCGACGCGCAGGGCAGCGCGCGCATCGGCACCACCACGGCCAGTGCGTTCCCCGGCAGTGACTTCTCCCTCGTCGCGTACGAGAACGGCGACGCGTCCGGTGCGCGCAGTGTCGTGGGCGTGGGCCCCGGCAGGGAGGCCGGCATCGGGGCGGCTGCCGACCCGGTCGTCGGCCAGGAGGTCTTCCGCAGCGGCAGCACGACGGGGGTCCGCTCCGGCCGCGTGACCGCGTTGAACGCCACGGTGAACTACCGCGAGGGCACGGTGACCGGCCTCATAGAGACGACGGTGTGCGCGGAACGGGGCGACAGCGGGGGGCCGTTGTTCGCCGACGGCCTGGCCCTCGGCCTCACCTCGGGCGGCAACGGCGACTGCACCGCCGGCGGGACCACGTACTTCCAGCCGGTCACCACCGCGATGGCGGCCCTCGGTGTGCGGCTCACGGCAACCGGCGCCGTGTCACCGCCGTATGCCGCGGGGGCCACCGCACCGGGCCAGGGCGGCTCGGGCGGGTTCGCGGAGGTGCCCGGCGGCATCGCCGGCCTGCGGACCCTCACGCCCGGGCTGCTGGTCGTCGCGGTGAGTCTGCTCCTGCTGCTGGCCGCCTGCCCGATCCGGTCGGTGAGGCGGCGGCGGAGCTACCGCCGCCGCTACGCCCGGAGCTGGGGCTGAGTCATGCCAGGGCGGTCGCCGCCGCCCTCACCACCAACCCGCACCCGATGGCCAGGACGGCGGAGGCCGTGACCAGCGGGGCCATCCGGTGGACCAGCGACAGCACCCGCCCCTGCCGCCGCCGCGCCAGCCGACGGACCGTGGTGTCCCGGAGCCGCACCACCGTGAAGCCCGCGGCCGCGAGGGTGAGCGCCAGCCCCGCTCCGTACGCCAGTACCAGCAGGAAGCCGAACCACGCCTCGCCGAGGGCGGCGGCACCGATCAGGACCACGACGGCGGACGGGCTCGGGACGAGTCCGCCGGCCAGGCCCAGGAGGATCAGGCCGCGCAGACCGGGCGCGGGAGGCGTGTGGGTGTGGGTGTGCGCACGGCCATGATGATGGCCATGCACATGGCCATGCACATCTTCATGGTCATGGTCATCCGCGTGGGCATGGGAGTGGGTGGCATGGGTGTGGGTGTGGTCATCGGGGTGCTCGTGGCTGTCGGGGCGGTGGTGGGGGTGGTCGTGGGAGTGAGGGGTGTGCTCGTGCCCGTGCTCATGCTCGTGGCCGTGACTGTGTGCCCCGTCGTCGTGAGCGTGGTCGTGGCCGTCGAGGTGTCCGCCCCCTGCCGTGGCTGACCGGGATCCCGCCGGCCCGTCCTCGCCGCGCCCGGTGGCGGACGCACCCATGAGGGCGGGCACCCGTTCCTCGTCGTACCGGCGACCGGTGTCCCTGGTGTGCTGGTGCGGGAGCGGGTGTTCGTGGCCGTGGCTGTGCCCTCCGGGGCGGTGCCGCCGGCGCCACGCCCTGCGCAGCAGCAGCGCACCCGCCAGGGCGACCAGGCTGCCGCTGATGACGCCCAGCCACGCCACCACCGTGGGGGCGGCGGCCGAGCCCGCCGTGATCAAGGCTCCGAGGGCGAAGACGCCCAGTGTGTGGGTGAGGGTCACCGAGGCCCCCAGGGCCAGCATGTCGCGCAGTGAACTGCGCCCGCCGGCCGCGGCGGCAGCCGCCATCATGGTCTTGCCGTGTCCCGGTGCCATTGCGTGCCCGGCCCCCAGCACCAGCGCCGCGCCGAGTGCGAGGGCCGCGAAGCCCAGGGTCAGTTCGTGCCGGGCCACCAGCGAGGTCAGCGCCTGCGCCCAGCGGTCGGCCCCGCGCGGCAGCACACCCGCCACCGGGGAGCCGCTCCCCTCCTCGCCGCCGGCCAGCGCGGGCCCGCCGGGGCGGACGGAGAGGGCGGCCGAGGTGGAATCGGGCGGCGAGGACAGGAGGTCGTCGGGATACGCGGTCAGTCGCCGGGAGGAGGACCCGCCGGGCACGTCGGCCTCCGCGAGCGTCATACGGTCGCCGCGCGCGGTGATCTCCCGCCATCCCGCACCGGTGGACACGTCCGCCGGGCGGTACGAGAGCCGCATCGGTTCGTCGCGTGGCAGCGGGGCCGTCAGCTCGCAGGTGACGCGCAGCGTCACCAGCCCCGCCTGCCCGGGCGCGACCCGGGCCTTCGCCGTACCGGCGGAGACGACGGGGACGACGGGAGCGCCGTCCCCGACCGTCAGCCGGGCCCGTCCGGCAGCCGCATCGCACCGGCTCCGGGCCCATGAGGCCAGTTCGGCAGGTGCCAGACGCGCATCGCCGTCGGCGTCGATGCGGTTGCGCTCCTGCGACGCCGGAATCTCCGCCAGGTCCTCCACGTGGTCGACACGCAGCGTGCCGGGGGCGATGACGAGGCCGTCGTACTGGTTGACCGTGAAGTTCCCCAAGGGGTGTGCCTGCGCCGCCGGCGCGGGCAGCAGTGCCAGGGCCGCGCCCGTCACGAGCGTGGCGAGAGCGCACGCGGTGGTGCGACGAGTCAAGAGTCCCCCTTGGGAGAAGAAGGCGAAGACGTCGGAGAGGACGGCGAGGTGAGAGAGGAGAGGGCGGAAGCCGCCTTGCGCGCGTCCGGGAGGGAGAAGCCCGGGTTCAGGGCGAGTGCGGCGCGCAGATCGCGGCGCGCGGCGCGGTCGTCGCCGAGTGCGCGCTCGATCATGCCCCGGTGGAAGAGGAAGGAAGCGTTTCGGTAACCGGGTGACTCCGCCGTCGCCTTCTGCGCGTAGGTCAGCGCCTCCCGGTCCTTGCCGTTGGCGTGGAGTGCCCAGGCGAGCGCGTCCGCCGTGTGGACGGTCCGGCGGCGGGCCCACTCCGCGCGCGCTGACTTCAGTGCCTGTGCGGGGTCGCCGTGGTCGGCCTCGACGAGAGCGGACTCCAGGTCGGTGGCGACGCCGTTCGCGCGGGCGAGCCGGTTCCAGGTGCGGATGAGCGCGTACTGCTCCTCGGCCCGTCCACGCCGGCCGTCCGCCTCGTACAGTCCGGCGAGGGCGGCGAGCCGGCCCGGCAGCGGGTAGCGCCGTACGGCGGCTTCGAGATCGCTCACCGCGCGCCGTGTCTCCCCCAGCGCAGCATGGGCATGCCCTCTGCCCTCCAGCGCCGGTACGTAGCCGGGATCGGCACGCAGCGCGGTCGCGAAGTGCGTCAGGGCCTGCCGGGAGTCGCCCCGGCTCCAGGCGAGTTGGCCGAGGGCCGTGGCCACGTAGGCCGTGTCGGCCGGGCTGAACGCCGAGTCGAGCGCGCGCAGCAGCAGGCGGCGCGCCCCCCTCACGTCGCCGTGCAGCTCCAGGACGTACGCGTACCGCGTGAAGACCGGGATACCGGGGCGGCGCTGGTCGGCGAGCTCCACCGCGCGCAGCGCCTCGTCGTAGCGGCCGAGTTCGACGAGCGCGTCGACCCGGCTGCACAGAGCGCGTTCGCTGTACGGGTTCACCCGCAGCGCCCGGTCCGCCTGACGCAGTGCGCTGCCGAAGTCGTGGCGGGCCGCCGCCAGGGCGGCCTGCCCGGCGAGTGCCGCGTCGTTCCCGTCGGCGGGACGCAGCTTCAGCGAACGCGCGAACGCCCGGTCGGCTTGCGGGTACCGGGTGGGATCACCGCTCGTCCGTGCCTGCTCGACGTACGCCGCACCCAGCGTCGCCCACGCGGTGGCGTCCCCGGGCCGGGCCTTGAGGTGCCGGTGCAGGGTGTCGATGCCCCGCGCGAGATCGCGGGCCGCCAGCCGCTCGACGGGCACGTCCGGTGCGAGCGGGGACGCGGCCCGGTCCGGGCGCGGCGTGTCGCCGACGGCTCCGAACGCCACCGAGGCGGCGGTCAGGCCGAGAGCCGACGCCGCGACCACCGCGATCCGCCACCGCCCGGGCGCTCGGTCCTGCCGGCGCTCACGCCATCGGTCGTGCACCCGCTCACGCCGGCGCGCGAACCGCGGGATCGGTACGAGCATCGACTCCGCCTTCCTCGGTCTCTTGGGTGTGGGGCCCGGCGGCGCCGTGGGGGACGGGAGGATGCCGCCGGGCTGTCGAAGGGGCCGGCCCTTGAGGACCACCGATCGGGCCGGCCGAACCGGGCCCGCGGTCGGCGCCGGCCTCGGCGGCCGGCTGCCGCGGTGGTGACGGCTGTGGTCAGTTCAGCCAGGACCCGCGCTCGGGACGGCGGCGGCCACGCAGCCACGCCGTACCGAGGCCGACCAGCAGCACGGCCGCGGCGCCCGATGCCGCCGAGACGAGCATGACCGTGTCGTCGTCCCACGAGGCGGTGATCGAGGACATGCCGCCCGTCAGGCCGGTGGCGTCGCTCTTGGTGGACGCCCCGGCCGCCTTGGTGTCGGAGCCGGCGGTGGGCAGGGCGACGTACGGGAAGCTGCCGCCGAACGCCTTGTCGTTGGCGTCGACCGCGTCACCCAGGTCGTTCTTCGCACCGACGAGCTCGCCCTCGACGACCTGCAGCGCGATGTCGAGCACGTCGTCGGACAGCCGCCGCCCGTTGGGGAAGCCGGCGTTGTCGCCGTCGAGTACGCCGAGGCGCTTGGGCTCGGCGGCCGGCTTGACCGCGGTGTTGAGGCGCAGCATCTCCGAGGGCTTGCCGTGCGGCGGCTGGTTGAGGTCCTTGACACCGGTCAGGAACACGGAGACGAGGTCCTGGCGCGGTTCCGCCGGGACCTTGATCTTGTAAATGCCCTCGATGAGCTTCGGCAGCTCGGGCTCGGTGACGTTCTTGAGGAAGTCCCCGTCGTTCTCGGGCGTGGACGCGTTGAACCGGTCCTTGTCCTTGACCGGGTTGACGACCTCGTTGACCAGCGGCATGCCGAGCCGTGACACCCGCGTCCAGCCCCCGCGCGCGTTCTTGCGCTCGGTCGTCGCGTAGACGCCGATCACGGGCTGCTCCTCGGACTCGCGCAGGTACGCGCTGGGTACCTGCAGGGCGATCGTGTTGACGTTGTAGCCCTTGAGCGTGTCGTTGCCGACCTCCGACAGGTCGCCCCCGTACAGGAGGTCGAAGACCCGCAGGTCGAGGAAGAACGGATCGTCGGCCTGGCCGGCGAAGGCCTTGAGTCCGCCGGGGACCTCCCGTACCGCCTGGTCACGCAGCTTCTGGTAGTCGGGCATGGACGCCTTGCCGACGTTCGACGGCGCCACCGGCAGGTCCTTCGCCAGGTCGTGCCGGGAGGCGACCTTCCCGTGCTTCATCCGCAGCAGCTCGATGTCGTAGCTCTGGGTGAAGTTGAGGTCCGGATCGTCCAGGCTCTCCACGGCGCCCGTGTTGTACAGGAACGTGTTCTCGTTCTTCCGGTGGTCGTCGAAGGTGAACCGGTACACCAGGTCGTCCTGGGCGTCGCCGTCACTGTCGACGTGGATGTCGTAGCGGGCGTCCTCGGCGAACGTGTAGAAGTTGGGGCCGCCGGCCGGCTCCTGGAACGGCAGCCAGTTCGCCACCAGGGTCGTCGAGTCGGGATGGTCGGGGCTGACGAACGCGTACACGTCCGACGTGTCGAACTGCGGCTGCCCGGATATCAGCGGCGCCTCGCGGTGGCTCGAGGCGCTGGCCGTCCGCGGCTGCAGCATGCCGGCTCCGGCGGCGGCCAGGCTCGCGGCGGCCAGTGCGGCGCAGGCGAGCCGAGTGATGTTCCTGCGCGGCCGTGCCTCTTGCCCGGTCCGCCCACTCGTCGTGGTTGCGGTCATCTCGTCCGTCCTTCGTCAGTCATCGCGTCCCCTCCGGCTTGCTTGTAGGTCCAGTACGTGCGCCACGGCCGTCTTGTTCGGTCCTGGCCGGTACGAGATCCACGAGGTGCGCCGGCGCGGGCGGTGCCGTCGCCGTCCTGCCTGCTGTGATGCCGGGTGGCCGGAGCCGCGCGACACGGCCGGATGCCGTGCGGTCGGGCGTCGCGGTACCGGCCGGCCGGTCACTGCGCCGGACCGGAGTCGGTGGCGGCGGGCCTGGGCACCGCCCCGAGGGCCGTCGCGAGGAGGGCGCCCAGGGCCAGCGCGCCGGCCGACCACAGCACCGACCGGGTGCCCAAGCCGTCCGCCACCCGGCCTCCCGCGAAGGCGCCCAGCGCGATGGCCCCGTTGAACACCCCCACGAGCAGGGCGGTCGCGCCCTCCCTGGCCTCCGGCGCCGCCAGGGCCAGCCAGGTCTGGGTGCTCACCGACACGCCCCCGTAGGCCAGGCCCCATACGACGAGCAGGAGGCAGGCGCCGGCCACGGACAGCCCGAGCAGCGGCATCAGCAGCACCGCGGCGGCCAGGGCGGCGCTGATCACCAGCAGCGGGCCGCGCACCGACCGGCCCACCCGGGCGCCGGCCAGGAAGTTTCCCGCGACACCGGCGACTCCGTACACGAGCAGCAGCGTCCCGATCAGCGAAGCCCTGACGCCCGAGACCTCCTCGAGGAGCGGCCGGACGTAGGTGTACGCGGCGAAGTGGCCTGTCACCAGGAGGGCCACCACCGCGAGTCCGGTCGTCACCTGCGATGTGCCGAGCAGCCGCACCACCCCGCCCAGCGCGACCGGTTCATCGGCGGGGAGCGGCGGCAGCGACACGGCCAGGGCGGCGGCCACGAGCAGCGCCAGTGCGCCGGTGGAGAGGAACGCCGCGCGCCAGCCGGCGAGTTCACCGGCGTACGCCCCGGCCGGCACGCCCGCCACGGAGGCGATCGCGATACCGCTGAAGATCATGGAGGTGGCGGGGCCGGTGGACGCGGCCGGCACCAGCCGCACTCCGAGTCCGCCGGCGAGCGACCAGACGCCGCCCATGGCGATGCCGACCAGTACGCGGGCCACCATCATGACGGCGAAGTCCGGCGCCCAGGCCGTCAGTACGTTGGCGGCCGCCAGGAGCGCCATGAGGGAGCACAAAACCACGCGCCGGTCGGTCCGGCCGACCGCCGCGGTGACCAGCGGGGCCGACAGCGCACCGATGAGGCCGGTGACGGTGAGCGTCAGCCCGGCCGTACCCTCGCTCACGCCCAGGGAGGTGCTGATCGGTGTGAGCAGGCCCACCGGCAGCATCTCGGACGTGACCACGGAGAAGGTGCCGGCCGCGACGGCCGTCACCGCGGGCCAGCCGCCCCTTGCGGATGCCGACGGCGCGGGCTGGTGTGCCCGCCTGTTGTCCACGTTCGTCATGGCTCCACACAACTGCGGTGCGGGAAGCGGAACAAGCGCGGACTGCTCATGCTTCCATGAGGTGGATTCATCGATGACGGCGCGGACGCCACGGATGCCGGGGCGCCGGGTGGAGGGGCACGGCCATGGCAGGCACGAACCGGGAGACCACGGACGGACGGCGGACACCGGTGGGCACGCTGGAGATCCGCGAGTTGGAGTGCTTCCTGGTCCTCGCCGAGGAACTGCATTTCGGGCGGACCGGGGAACGGCTGTACGTGTCCCAGAGCCGGGTCAGCCAGCTGATCCGCGGCCTGGAGCGGCGCATCGGCGGAGGTCTGGTGGACCGCACGAGCCGGCGGGTGGGACTGACCGCGCTCGGCGAGGACTTCCTCGCCGAGCTCCGCCCGGCCTACTCCGCGCTGCGCACCACCGTCGAGAACGCCCGGGCGGCGGCGCTCGGCATCAGCGGGCCGCTGCGGATCGGGTTCCAGGGCAGCGTGGGGTACGGATTCATGGAGGTGGTCGGGGAGTTCGAGGAGCGGTATCCCGGCTGTCCCACCCGGATCACCGAGTTGCCGCTGTGCGACCCCTTCGGTCCGGTGCACCGCGATGAGGTGGACCTGGCGGTGGTGCTGCTGCCGGTCGAGGAGCCGGCTCTCGCGCTCGGGCCCGTCTTCTCCCGCCAGCCTCAGTGTCTGGCGGTCTCCCGCAGGCACCCCTTGGCCACCCGGGACGCCCTGGACGCCGAGGAGCTGGCCGGGACACCACTGGTGGGCGTGGCCGCCCCGGCGCCCGACTACTGGCGCGAGGCTCAGGCGCCCGCCCGTACCCCGTCAGGCGCCCCGGTGCCGCGGGGGCCGGTGGTCGGCACCCTCCAGGAGGGACTGTCACTGGTGGCGGCCAACCGGGGTGTGATGCTGCTCTGCCGCCCCACCACCGAGTTCCACCACCGCCGGGACGTGGCCTACGTACCCGTGACGGGGCTGCCCGACTCGGCGCTCGGTCTGGTGCGGCGTGGCGACCGCGACGACGCGCGGATCCGGGCCTTCGCGGAGGCGGTGGCCGCCGCGGACGCCGCGCACCGGCTGTAGTGCCCGGCCGTCGGCGGTCAGAGGAAGCGGGGCCGGGGCCGCCGGGTGCGCGGTGCGGCGACGCCCGGCGGAACCGCACAGCGCCCCGGCACCCGGGACATTCCTCATCCGGCCCGATTCCGGCCTGACCGGCCCGAGTCGGTCCTGACCCGGCTCGATCCAGCCTCAGTCCGGCCTGACCGGCCGGACCGGCCCGATCCGGAGGAGGGCCTCAGCGCACCCAGACGTGGATGACCGGCGAGACGACGCGCCCGCTGTTCGACACCATGCGCAGCTTGTTGTGGCCCTGGAGGCCGAGCACCACGCGCAGGTTGTAGCGGGCGTCGCGGTTGGTGTTCATCGAGGCCGGCAGCGAGACCCAGCGCTTGCCCTGCTTCTGCTGGAGGGTGACGCGGCTCCCCGGCTTCAGCTGCTTCGCCGTACCGCTGATACGGAACGACTGCCACGCCCGTACGTTCTTGGCGCTCGTCGTCGCGGGCGTGAGCGCGTCGGCCGCGGCGGGCTTGTGCGCGGTGGGCGTCGGGGAGGCGACCGCGACGCCGATCGAGCCGGCGACGATGACGGCCGTGGTGATGCCGGCTGCCCATGTACGACTGAACTGACCCATGTCTGTCTCCCGAGTGTGGGTGGGGAAGGCTTCAGCGGGCCTCACCCTAGACACATGGATTGATAACAGGATTATTCGACACGAAGGGGATACTCCGTCTGCCTGACGCCGCCGGTCGCACCGAGACATGAGGCGCAGGTCCGCACGGATGCCCGGGCGTTCCGGGGGCAGGCGTATGAGGTGCTCGCAGCCGTACACCGGGCGCAGGTCCGGTGGGTGCACAGGTGGGCGGGTGGACGAATGGCAGGCGGCAACAGAGACGCAGGGAGCAGTGATGAAGGTCCGCCCGTGGCAGATCCGACCGGACTTCCGGCTCACGGCCCACGTGGTGGCCGGCCGCTACCGGCTCGACGACCCACTGGGCCGCGGGGGCGCTGCCGATGTGTACGAAGGGCTGGATCTGCGCCTGCGGCGTCCGGTCGCGGTGAAGGTCTTCCGCCCGGAGAGCGATGCGCACACGGAGGAGCAATTCGACCGGGAATGCCATCTCCTGGCCCGGTTGCGGCACCCCGGTCTGGTGACCGTGTACGACTGCGGCCGGGATGACGGACTGCCGTACCTGGTCATGGAGTTGATACGGGGAACGACCCTGCGCCGGCGCATCGCCGCGGCGCCTCCCGCGCTCGACGAGGTCTGCCGCATCGGGTCGGCGCTCGCCTCGGCACTCGCGCACGTGCACGCGGCGGGTGTGGTGCACCGCGACGTCAAGCCGTCGAACATCCTGCTCGACGAGACGGGTGCCCCGCACCTGACCGACTTCGGGATCTCCCAGCTGGCGGACACCCCCGCCCCCGCGGGCCCCGCTGCCGCCGGCGCGCTCGTCGGCACCGCCGCGTACATGGCGCCGGAGCAGGTGGAGGGCAGGGCGGCCGGGCCGGCCGCGGACATCTACAGTCTGGGCCTGGTGCTCCTGGAATGCGTGAAGGGCGAGCTGGAGTACGACGGGACGCCGCTGGAGGCCGCCATCGCCCGCCTCCACCGCTCGCCGGCCATACCCCAGGAACTGCCGCACGACATCGCCGAGCTGCTGGAGGCCATGACGGCTGCGGACGAGAGCAGGCGGCCGGACGCCCTCACCTGCTGCGAAGTCCTGGCGGCGGGAGCGGCGGCAGCCGCCGCGGAGGGCGGACACGGTGACGCGGAGGCATCGGGCCGTGTCGTCGTCGCCCCACGGAAGGGTGACGGCCCCGGTGACGACACCTTGCGGTCGCGCAGGACCGGTGCCTACCCGGTGACCGCGGCCGCGGCGAGCGGTGCGCACGCGCACGCCGGCTCCCCGAAGTGCGCCGTGCGCGGGGCCGGTTCCGTCCATGCCGGCCGGGCTGTGACGGCGGGTGCGGCGCTGGCCGCGCTCGGTGTCGCGCTGACCGGTCTGATCGGCAGTCTCCCCGCGGAGGGCGAGGATGCGGCCGCCCGGCCGCCACGTCCGGCCACCACCGCGCCGCTCCCGCCCGAGGCGGCTCGGCCGGAACCGTCCTCCCCCTCGGCGGCGCCGGCCTCCCGTCCCGTCCGGCAGGCGTCCGCCCCCGCCGAAACCCGGGAAGCCGCCGTGCAGCGGGAGCCGGCGGCCGCCGAGCGCAAGGCCCCCGCTGCCGCCACCGCCCGAGGCGGGGCCGGCGCTCCGCCGGAGCACGCCGCGGGAGGGCCGGAGCGCGACAAGACCAAGCGGCCGGCCAAGGGCAAGCAGGCGAAGCACAAGAAGCCGAACTGAGGTCGCGGCACCTCCGCGGGCGGCGGATGCCTGCCCTCCGCCGAGGCGTCCCGGACGCCACCGGGCGAAGCGCCGGGTGCTGCGGTCAGGTGGCCACCACGCGATGGCAGCGGCCGGTACGACTCCCCTGGGCGGCCGCCGACGCTGCGCAGTGCCACGTCACCAAGCCTCCCCCGTTCCGCCGCCACCCACCCCGCCCTGGCAGGGACCCGCCACCCTCCCGTCCCCCGCGGAAAGGGGCGGCGCCGCTGCGATACCGGAAGACGGGCATCGGGGACGCGGGCGTCGGGCGGCCCGGTCCGTGCTGCGGTGAGGCACTGTCAGTGGCGGTGGCTACCGTTGTGACCATGATCGATGCCGAGGACGTCCGCCGCACCGCCCTGTCCTTCCCCGAGACGGTGGAGAAGGAAGCATGGAGCATGCCCACGTTCCGCGTGGCCGGGAAGATGTACGTCACCATCCCCGACGACCAGACCTCGTTCGCCGTGCGCTGTCCCCGGCACGAGCGCGCCGAGCTGATCGCCTCCGAGCCGGGGAAGTTCTGGGTGCCGCCCCACGAGGCGAGTTCGGCGTGGGTGCGGGTGCGGCTCGCCGCGCTGGAGGACCTGGACGAACTGCGTGACATCCTGGTCGACTCCTGGCGGCAGGCCGCGCCGGACCGGCTGGCCGAGGAACACCCCGAGCTGAGACCCGCGGGGACAGGCGACAGCTGAGCGGCAGGCCGCCGGCCGGCGCCGCCTTCCGGCCCCGGGCCCCGGTTGACCGGGTGCCCGACTGCGGTGGCCGCATGGGCACATCGCCCTGTTCCGCTGCGCCCGGACGCGCGCCGGGCGAGAATCGGGACGGGGAGAGGGTGGGAGACGCACGTCACATCCGCTGATGTCACAACCGGGCCGAGCTGCTCCGTCAGAGGTGTGTAAGCGCCCATGACGACAGAGGAGTTCACCATGGAAGCCCGTTTGAACCTGTTCGGCAGCCCGATCGCGACCACGTTCGTGAGGTACCTCTCCACCGCGGGCAAGGGCCTCTCGGACTCGGCGCTGCCGGCCGCGACGCAGGAGCTGGTGAAGATCCGCGCCAGCCAGATCAACGGCTGCGGCTTCTGCCTCGACATGCACTCCAAGGAGGCCACTCACGCCGGGGAGACGTCGGTACGCCTCAACCTGATCGCGGCGTGGCGTGAGGCGAAGGTCTTCACCGAGGCCGAGCGGGCCGCTCTGGAGCTGACGGAACAGGGCACCCGGATCGCCGACGCGGCCGGCGGTGTCACCGACGAGGCCTGGGCGAACGCCGCGAAGCACTACGACGAGGAGCAGCTCGCCGCCCTGGTGTCCCTCATCGCCCTCATCAATGCCTTCAACCGCCTGAACGTCATCAACCAGCAGCCCGCGGGTGACTACCGGATCGGCCAGTTCGGATAGGCGTCAGGACCCGGCCGGACCGCCCGGCGGTCCGGCCGCTCCGCGGGACGCGCCCGGGGCCCTGCCCGGGACGGCAGGTTCCACACCGGCCCGGCCCGCGATTACGGCAGGTTCTACGCCGCCCCCTGCGCAGGCCCTGGGTCGGCAGTCCGCCCGCGCCCCCAGGCGGCGAGCGGTTCGAGGGCCTCGTTGAGGCGGATGCCGTCCTCCGTCAGCGCGTACTCGACGCGGGGCGGCACCTCGTCGTAGGAGGCGCGGTGCACGATGCCGTCCGCCTCCATCTCCCGCAGGTGGGACGCGAGCACCTTCTCGGTTATGCCCGGGAGCATCCGGCGCAGCTCGCCGAAACGGCGGTGGGGGCGCTCGTGCAGCGCCCAGAGGATCAGCACCTTCCACTTGCCGCCGATGACCTCCATCGCCGTGTCGATCCCGCAGACGTGCCCCTCGGGACCGCCCGGCCGGTTGAGCGTCGCCATGCCCCCACCCCTCTGACCTGTTCACTCACCCCGGGGTAACCACCCACTTCGAAGTGCGTACTTGATCACCACCGGGCCCGGGACCAGCCTAGACCGCATGACCGACACACCTGCGAAGAAGACCTCCCTCACCGTCCTCGGCCTCGGCGCGATGGGCACCGCCCTGGCCCGTACCTGGCTCGCCGCCGGCCATTCCCTCACCGTCTGGAACCGCACACCGTCCCGTGCCGCCGCCCTCGGCGAGGAAGGGGCGGCGGTCGCCGGCAGCGCGTCCGACGCGGTCGCGGCGAACCGGCTGGTCGTCGCCTGCCTCCTGGACGGCGCCTCGATCGACGATGCACTGGACGGCGTCGACCTGGCCGGCAAGGACCTGGTGAACCTGACCACCAGCACCCCCGCGGAGGCCCGCGCCCGTGCCGCGTGGGCGCGGGAGCGCGGTGCCCGCTACCTGGACGGCGGCATCATGGCCGTCCCGCCGATGATCGGTGTCCCGGAGGCCGGCGGCTACGTGTTCTACAGCGGCTCGCGGGAGTTGTTCGAGCAGCACCGGGAGACACTCGGCGTCCCGGCCGGCACGGCGTACGTCGGAGAGGACCCGGCTTTCGCGGCCCTGCACGACGTGGCCCTGCTCAGCGCCATGTACGGGATGTTCGCCGGCATCTCGCACGCGTTCGCCCTCATCCGCGACGAGGACATCGACCCCGTGGCGTTCGCCCCGCTGCTCGCCGACTGGCTGGTCGCGATGGCTCCGGCCGTCCACCAGACCGCCGAGCACCTGAGCACCGGGGACTACACGCGGGACGTGGTCTCCCGTCTCGGTATGCAGGTGGCCGGGATCCCGACCTTCCTGAGCACCGCGGAGGAGCAGAAGGTCAGCCCGGAACTGATCGCCCCGTTCTTCGGGCTGATGCGCCGCCGGCTGGCCGAGGGCAGTGGTGACGAGAGCCTGACGGGGGTGGTGGACCTGCTGCGCCGCTGACGGCGCCGGCGCCCGTCAGGGGCGGACGAGGCCGGTCAACTGCCGGACGGCGTCGGCGGGGTCGGCCGGGTGGACCAGCTCCGTGCGGTGGACCAGTCGCGGTCCGTGCACCGGTACGGCCGCGCCCGCGAGGGTGGCGGCGAGCGGCAGCGGAAGGGCCGTGAGGCCGTGGCCGGCTGCGGCGAGCGCGGCGAGACCGTGCACATCGGTTCCGCGGTGACGGATCCGGGGGCGGAAGCCGTCGGTGCGGCAGACGGCACGCAGCCGGTCGAGGGGGACGGCGGTGTCCGGGGCGTCGATCCATTGGGCTTGCGCCAGGTCGGTCAGGCGTACCGACCGGCGCCGCGCCAGGGGATGGCCGTGCGGGAAGAGCACGGCCAGGGTCTCCTCGGCGACGGCGAGGATGGTGGCCGGTCCGAGGTCGGGCAGCGGGAGCGGGTCGCTGGGTGCGGCGACGCCGTCGACGAGGGCGGCGTCCGCGCGGCCGGTGAGGACGTGCTCGATCGCCTCTTCCCGGCCCTGTACGCGGACCTCCAGGTCCAACGGCCGGGCGGTGCTGTGCAGATGCGCCAGGGCGCGTGCCACGGAGGGGCCGAGCGCGGCGGGCGAGCAGGCGAGGGTGAGCCGGGTGGAACGGGCCTGCCGGAGGCGCGCGACGTCGGCACGGGCCGCGTCGAGGCGGAGCAGCAGGGCGGGGGCGTGTTCCATGAGCCGCCTTCCGGCCGGGGTGGGTGCGACCGGGCGGCGTGCGACGAGCCGGGTGCCCACATCCGTTTCGAGCGCGGCGATGTGCTGGGAGACGGCGGACTGGGTGTAGCCGAGGGCCGAGGCGGCGGCGGAGAAGGAGCGGTGGTCGAGAACCGCGACGAAGGTACGCAGCAGGTGCGGATCCATGTGCATCAGTATCGCTTATGCGATGTTCGGAGATCATCGTTGGACCTGATGCGTACCGGGGCCACAGCATGTCGTCATGAACCGCACCGCACGTATCGCTCTCGTCGGGGACCGCTCCGACGCCGTTCGCTCCCACACCCGCATCCCCGGCCTGCTGGAGGCCCTTCGCGTACGCGACGGGCTGGACCTGGACGCCTACTGGATCCCCAGCGAGGACGCCGGCCACGGCATGGAGGGTTTCGACGCGGTCTGGGTCCTGCCCGGCAGCCCGTACCGGAGCGAGGCCGGCGTGCTGGCGGCGATCCGCGCCGCACGGGAAGGCGGTATCCCCTTCCTGGGCACCTGCGGGGGGTTCCAGCACGCGCTGCTGGAGTTCGCCCGCAACGTCTGCGCCATGACCCATGCGGGCCATGCCGAGAACGACCCGGACACCGCGGACGGGAACGCCGTGGTCGTCCCGCTGTCGTGCTCCCTGGTCGGCCACGAAGGCACGGTCGAGGTCGTGCCCGGCTCGCACGCCGCCCGCCTGCTCGGCGCCGCGCGCACACAGGCGCGCTACCACTGCAACTACGGCCCCAACCCCGACCACCTGGACACGCTGCGCGCCCATGGCCTGGCCTTCACCGGCACCGACGAGTCCGGCGACATCCGTATCGCGGAGCTGCCCGGCCACCCGTTCTTCCTGGCGACCCTCTTCCAGCCCGAGCTGGACGGCGACGGCACCCGCGCCCATCCCCTGATCACGGGACTGGCCGCGGCGGCCGTCGCCCATGCCGGCACCGGCTGAGCTTTGCGCGTCGCGCGGCCCGGCCGGGTCACGGGCGGGGTGGCCGCCGGTCAGTCGCCGGCCGGCGCCGGGGGCGCGTGCGCCCTCCGGCGCCGCGCGACCCTCCTGGCGTACAGGAGGTGCAGGATCGCTTCGGCGGCCAGGAGGGCCACCACGCACCACGGCGGCAGGTGGCCGGCGGCGAGGAGGACCAGGAGCGGGACGCCGATCCCGGGGACGGCCCACACCGCGACGCTGCCGAGGGGCCGTCCGAAGCGCAGCGCGATCGAGGCGTGCGCCGCGTGGTAGAGGGCGAGCCCGCCGGCCAGAGCTGCTGCCGCGCCCTGGTGGAGGTGGGCGTGGCCGGCCTCCTCCACCGCCGTGGCGAGGCCGGCCGCCATGGCGAGGATCGCGGCGGTCACGAAGAAGTGCAGGAAGGCCGTGACGTCGCGCGCGAGGAAGTAGGCCCGTTCGGGAGCCGCCGAGCCGAGCACCAGTTCCGCCGCGGCCGCGCCGAAATCGAAGTACGACCACCACAGGGCCGCCAGCAGGACGAAGCCGAGCACCGCCACGACCCCGGCCGATGCCGTCCACACGTGATCGGTGGTGGTGACGAGCGCGACGACCGACTCCCCCAGGACGATGATGACGAACAGCCCGACGCGCTCGACGAGGTGCCCCGTGTGCAGGCGCCTGGGCATCGCCCGGCCGCGTGCCGTCAGGAGCAGCACGAGTTCGGCCGCGACCAGGGCCGCCCACATGACGTAGCGCCACCGGCCCGGCACCGCCGCCGAGGCGGCCCACAGCAGTCCGGACACCAGGCAGTACGTCAGCGGGCGCCATCGCGGTACGCGGTGGGGCGGCGGGAAACGCGTCGCGGGCCACCAGAGTCCGAGCAGCACCAGCCTGCTTCCCGCGTACCCGAGCGCGTACGCCGCCGCCCGTGTGCTGTCCGTGTCCGCCTGGGCCACGGCGGCGGCCATGACCGCGAGGCACAGCATTGCGAACAGCATCAGCGACCGGCGGCGGACGTCGTCCACCTCGAAGAGGTTGGCGGACACCGTGAGGTTGATCCACATCCACCACGGAGGGAAGTACAGGGCCAGGAACACCCCGAACTCCCGCCATCCGGGGTCGCCGTGCAAGGAGTGCGACAGCTGGGCGGCGAACGCGACGAAGACGAGATCGAAGAACAATTCGAGCCACGCCGCGTGGCGCGCCTGTGTCTCGGGGGCGGGAGTCGCCGGAACCGCGGTACTCATCGGGCCGTCCCGTGGTGTCTGGAGCGGACTGCGGTGCGCGCTCATCACATCACGGCAGGGACCGGACGGGCCTCTCCGCCGTGCGCGGCCACAGGGTGAAGCACAGACCGGATGTCCGGGCGGCGCGGGCCGGGGAGACGGTTATTCGGGACTGCCGGAGGCGCTCCCGGGCGTCACGTGGTGCGCGAGGTTTCCTCCGGCACTGCTGGCGTTGGCGGCGAGAACGTCGGTCATGAGGCGACGGCGACGCAGTTCGAGGGTGTCGATCCGCCCCATGCGGGAGGCCTGCGCCGGCAAGAAGGCCGACAGCGCCATGCAGGCCGATCCGCACGCAAGCAGCAGCCACAGCGCCATGTCCATTACAAAGTCCCTTCCTATGCCCGGCAGAGAGGGCCGGGCAGGCTCGGTTTTCCCGCCACTGCGGGCAGCAATGGACATAACGCGTTGGCATATGACGGGTTACGCGGCACGGCCGCGCGACCGCCGTACGGCCGCAGGACCGGGGGCCGGGCCGTCCCCGGACCCCGGAGCTGCGGCGCGGTCGGTCAGTGCGGCTCCGTCCGGCGCACGCACTCGATCAGGTAGTCGCCGGTCTCGGGGTCGATCACGACGCCGTGGGCCTCGCTGTGGAACCCGGGGAAGGCACGGTCGAAGGCCTCCAGCGCACCCAGGTACCGCAGGAGGGGCCCGTCCGGGGCACCGGTCGACTCGCCGGGCATGAGGACCGGGATGCCGGGCGGGGTCACCGTGACCATGGCGGCGGCGACGCGCTCGGCGGCCTCGGCGAGGCGCAGCCGTTCGGTGCCGCCCCGGATGAGCTGCTGGTAGCACCGCTGTGGCGGGGCGACCGGCTCGGGGAGCCGCTGGAAGGCCGTGTCGAGGGCGCTGATCAGCTCGGCCTGCGTCAGATGCTCGTGCATCTGCCGGCACAGCTCGCCCAGGGTGGTGCCGGCGTAGCGGCGGGGGAACTGCTCGACCAGTCCCGGCAGGACGAGCCCCAGCGGCGCGTCGGAGTCGTAGAGGGCCTTGAAGTCCATCAGGGCGTCCATCAGCGTGCCCCACTTGCCCTTGGTGATGCCCATGGAGAACAGGACGAGGGTGGTGTAGCTGTCGGTCTTCTCCACGACGATGCCGCGGTTGGCCAGGTAGGCCGTCAGAATCCGTGCCGGGATGCCCCAGGAGGAGGTCTCCCCCGTGGCCGACACGCCGGGACACGTCAGGGTCACCTTGATCGGGTCGAGCATGCAGTAGCCCTCGGTGAGGTCGCGGAAGCCGTGCCAGTCCGCGCCGGGTTCGAGCTGCCAGCAGCCGGGCTCGCGGCGCAGCAGCGCGGCCGGAGCGTCGGCGAAGGGCATGCGTTCGCCGGTGGCGGGATCCGTCACGGTGTCCGGCTGCCAGACGCCGAAGAACCAGCCCGGCCGGTCGCCCGCGGCCGCGATCCGCCGCCCGCAGCGGACGACGGCCTGACGGAAGCGGATCGCCTCGGTGATCGCCTCGTCGATCAGCCAGTGGCCCTGCGGCCCGTCCATCATGGCGGCCGCCACGTCGAGCGAGGCGATCGCCGGATAGAGCGGCGAGGTGGTGCCGTGCATCATGAACGCCTCGTTGAACCGGTCGTGCTCGACGGGCGCACGGGGGGAGGACTTGACGTGCACCATGGCGCTCTGCGAGAGCGCCGCCAGCAGCTTGTGGGTCGACTGGGTGGAGAAGACGGTCGGCCGGTCGGCCCCCTCGAACGTGTCGGCGCCGACGGCCATCCCGTACCGCCCGGCGTACAGGGGGTGGAACCGGGCGTAGGCGAACCACGCCTCGTCGAAGTGCAGCCGGGGCGTGCTCGGGGCGAAGGACCGCGCCGCGGCGACCGTGTCGTAGCACAGCCCGTCGTACGTCGAGTTCGTCACCACGGCGTACTGGGCGTCGAGCGATACCGCACCGGCGGCCAGCGGATTGGCCGCGATGCGGGACCTGACCGCTTCGGGCGCGGTCTCGCGCGGGGGCAGCGGGCCGGCCAGTCCGTAACCGTTGCGGGTGGGCACCAGGTAGACGGGGCGTGCGCCGGACAGCACCAGCCCGTGCAGCACGGACTTGTGGCAGTTGCGGTCCACGAGGGCGATCTCGTCCTGGGTGACGCTGTAGTGCCCCACCATGCGGTCGGCGGTGGAATCGCCGTGCAGGACGAAGTACGTGCGGTCGGCCCCGAAGATGCGGGCGGCGTTGCGTTCGGCCTCGCCGATGGGTCCGTTGTGTTCGAACAGCGACCCCAGCTCCCCCACGGAGATGGACAGGTCGCTGCGGAAGAGCCGCTCGCCGAAGTAGTCGAAGAAGGCGCGGCCCACGGGGGACTTGAGGAAGGCGACACCACCGGAGTGCGCAGGGGTGTGCCAGGAGTACTGGTGTGCGTCGTCGAAACGGCGCAGCGCCTTGAAGAACGGGGGCAGGATGTCCTGGTGGTAGGCGCGGGCGGCGGCGACCACCCGGCCGGCGATGAAGGCGGCGGTGTCCTCCAGCGGCCAGATGTACCCCACCACCGTCTCGGAGACCCACAGCGGCAGGTGTTCCAGGTCCTGGTCGGAGTCCTCCGCCATCAACAGGAAGACGGGCAGCTTCTTGTAGCGCCGCTCGATCTGTCGCAGTACCGCGGCGCCACCGCCCTCCTCGACGGAAGGACCGGCTCCGCAGGGCAGGTCCCAGCCGACGACGGCCGCGGAGAGCTGCGACTCCGTCTGGAGAGCGGCGCGGGCCTCCTGGGCGCTGGCGGCCCAGCGGGGCTCCAGTCCCTGGTTCTCCAGCTCCTTGCCGATGCGACGCAGTTGCTCGGTGCTGACACCGCCGCCCAAGGGGTTCTCCCGCAGGGCCAGCAGGATGGTGCCGTTCGCCATGAGTCCGCCTCCTGTAGAACCGGGGGATCCGGTCGACCTGCCGGACAGTCTCTTGGCGGCACACCGGCGAGACGTCATCTTCGGTGCCCGGTTCACCCACAGGGAGCACGAACCGCCCCGGCGGGGCCCGCCGGGAGCCGCACCCGTCGCCGCGGAGCCTGCGGGAGGCGCGACACCGGCACCGGTACGTGGCACCGGCGACGTCGCGGGCCGCGGGGTGGGACCCGGCACCGGCGAAGGTGTACGGACGCCCCAGCCGAATCGTTTCAGCTGTCGCCGCTCCCGCCGGTGCCGGGCGCGCTCCCGGTGCAGCGGGGCGTCAGCGGGACGCGTCCAGGACTGCCCGCAGGGTGTGCGCGAACGGCTCCGGCGCGCCCTGCTGGCCGAACTCGCCGCCGAGGAAGCCCCCGTGGTGGCTGGGGAAGACGGTCACCTCGGAGCCCAGTCCGGCGGCGATGCCCGCGGCGGAGCGGCCGGGGAACTGGTCCGCGGACTCCTCGCCCACCGCGACGACGATCCGTGTCGAGGCGGCGCGCAGCGCCGCGAAGTCGGGCCGGTAGGCCGTGCAGCCGCGCATGTTCTGGCCCAGCAGCGGGTCGTCGCGCGAGCCGTCGTCCTCCGTGGGCAGTCCGAAGGCGGCGGGGTCGGGGACGGGCTCGGCGGCCCAGTCGTCGGGGAAGGGACCCGTCCGGCCGACCACCGCCAGGAACTTCGCCATCGCGGGGCCCATGCCGTCACGCTGATAGGTCGCGTGGATGTCGGCGCAGACCGCCAGTGCCGCTTCGCGGTCGGGAAGGACCTGCGCCGTGGGCGGCTCGTGCGCGACGAGGGTCCGCACCAGGTGCGGGTGGCCGGCCACGAGGGCGAGCGCGTTCACGGCGCCCCCGCTGCTGGCGAACAGGTCGACCGGCCCCGCTCCGAGTGCCTCGATGACCCGGCGCAGGTCGTCGGCGTGCTCCTCGGGCGCGGTTTCCGTGGCGCCGTCCGTGCGGGGGCTGCGGCCGGCTGCCCGCGGGTCGTAGGTCACGACGGTCCGGTCGGTGAAGTACGACGCCAGCGTGGCGAAGCCCTCGGCAGTCATCGGCGAGCCGATCAGGAAGAGCGCGGGGTGGCCCGCGCCCCCGTCCGCCGGCGGGCGCCGGATGTCGTAGTGGAGGGTGGCGCCCTGCGCTTCCAGCGCGTGCGTCTCGGTGGTGATGTCGCTCATGGTTCTTGGCTCCGAGGTCGTCGGTCCGGGACGGGAACGGGTCAGTTGCCGCTGTCTTCGGCAAGGGTGTGGGCCACGAGCGCGTTGGCGTGGCCATGCCCCAGGGCGTGTTCGGATGTGAGCCAGGTGACCAGCTCCATGTGCTTCGTGAGGGGCGATGAGCGGATGAGGGCCTGCCACTCCGCGACGGGGCGGCCGTACTTCTTCTCGATCGAGGGGAAATGGCTGGCGGGGCCCTTCACGGTGCCGGACATGGGTGTGCTCCTCCTTGCGGACGCGGGTGGAGAGGTGCGAGCAGGCCGGCGGTGGTACCGCGGCCGGAGGCGGCCGAAGTGGTCAACTACGGCAGCAGAACTGGACGGTGTGGTACTTCGTGGAACTGGACGGTACGGTACTCACATTGAACTGGACTGTCCAGTACGGAACTTGGAGGCTGAATGACCACGGTCGAGCAGGGAAGGTCGGCGCGCAAGCATCAGGCGATCATGGACGCCGCGACGAAGGTGTTCCTGGACAAGGGGTACTCCGGCACCAGCATGGACGACATCGCGAAGCTGGCCGCGGTGTCCAAGCAGACCGTGTACAAGCACTTCGCCGACAAGGAGCGGTTGTTCGCCGACATCGTCCTGGCCACCACGGACCGCATCGACGCCATGGTCGACCTGGTGGCGGACGTCCCGGCCGACGCCGCCTCCCTGGAGGAGAACCTCACCCGCCTCGCCCGTCAGTTCCTGACCGCGCTCACCCGGCCCGAGGTCCTCCAGCTGCGGCGTCTGATCATCGCCAACGCCGACAGCTTCCCCGAGCTCGGCGCCGCCTGGTACGAGCAGGGCTTCGAACGCGTCCTCGCCACACTGGCGGCCACCTTCGGGCACCTCGCCGACCACGGACTGCTGCGCGTCGACGACCCGCTCCTGGCCGCGCACCACTTCTCCGGCCTGCTGCTGTGGATCCCGGTCAACAAGGCGATGTTCCACGGCGGCCCTCAGCACACCCAGGCCGAGCTCGACCAGTACGCCGCCGCCGGAACGCGCGCCTTCCTCGCCGCCTATCGCTGACCGCGGATCACGGTACCGGTGCGGACGGCAGAGATTCGGCGTCTGCGTCCTGAGCGGTGAGCACCGGCCGCTCACCGGACCGCGGCGGAACGGCCGGTGTCCGGGCCCGGCAGTGGCGGGCCCGGACGGGAGGGGGCGGGAGCGTGCGGCTAGCCGGCGTAGGTCTCGAACTCGGCGACCCGCGGCGTGCCGGTGGAGCCGGTGATCTCGAAGGTGATCTTCCGCAACGAGGTCCGCGCGAAGGAGATGACGCCCGCTCCGCTGCCGGAGGTCAGGACGGTACCGGTGTCGGCGTCGACGAGCCTCCAGGAGCGGATGCCGCCCTCGGAGCCCGCCGCCTCACGGATGGTGACGCGGGACACCGCGGTGGGAGAGCCCCACTTGATCGAGACGGAACCGGTGGGGCCGGCCGGCGACCAGTAGGTGCTCGGGTTGCCGTCCCGCACGTTGCCGTAGCTGGTGCCGTCGGCCTTGCCGGAACCGTCGGACCCGGCCCCGATGCTGAGGTTGGTGCCGCCGGGCTGGGTGGGCGTCGGGGCGGGCGTCGTCGGTGTGGGGGTGGGTGTCGGGCCCGGATCCGGCGTCTGGGGCGAACAGTTGCCGTCCGACACGCGCAGCCCCTTGTTGGCACCTGCCGTACGGCTCACGACGTCCGGTACGCAGCCGGCGGCGTCCGAACCGTAGGCGTACGGGATGCTGACGGTGGTGTTGGACCGGGGATCGGGCCCCGCGGGGTTGTGGTCGCCCTCGCGGGCGGACCACGTCACATTGTCGAAGACGTTGCCACTGACCTGCCAGTAGCCGGCCGCGTCGGTGTAGAAGGTTCCGAGGACGTCCTTGGAGTCCTCGAAGTAGTTGTTGTCCACCTTGGCGCGGGCCCCGGCCCGGGAGTTGATGCCCGACTCGTTGAGGCTCCTGTAGTGGTTGTTGTAGATGTGGGCGATGCCCCCGCGCAGCAGCGGCGCACGGGAGTCGATGTTCTCGTACAGGTTGTGGTGGAAGGTGACGTAGCCGTTCGAGGTGTCGCTCTCGCTGGAGCCGATGAGGCCACCACGGCCGGAGTTGCGCAGGGTGCTGTAGGAGAGGGTGACGTACTGGGTGTTGTCCTTCATGTCGAAGAGGCCGTCGTAGCCCTCGGACTCACCACCCGAGGCCTCCAGGGTGACGTGATCGACCCAGACGTTGCGGACGTTGCTCTCCATGCCGATGGCGTCACCACCGTTGGAGGTGGGAGAGCCCGACTTCTTGACGTTCCGCACGGTCACGTTCTGGATGATGATGTTGCGGGACTCGCGGATGTGGATGCCCAGCTGGTCGAAGACGGCTCCGCCGCCGACCCCGACGATGGTGACGTTGCTGATCTGCTTGAGCTCGATCACCCCGGCGGCGGTGCTGCAACTGGTGCCCGACACCTTGGCGGTGTTGCCGTGGTTGATGGTGCCTTCGACCTCGATGGTGATCGGGGTGCTGCTGCTCGCCCGGCTGCACAGGGCCTGGTGGATCGCGGTGCCCGTGGTGGCCCGCACCGTCTGCCCGCCCGCGCCGCCGGTGGTCCCGCCGTTCTGGGTGGCGTAGCCGGTGGCGCCACCGGCTGCCGCCGACGCCTCCGGCGCCGGCAGAACCGCACCGGCCGCGCCCGCGAGGGCCACGGCGGTCAGCGCCGTGCAGAGTCGTAGCCCGAGTGTTCTTCTCATGTTGGCTGCCCTTCGTCTTCAGCTTCCGACGGCGCCGCAAGCGCGGTGCCGCTCGCCACCGTCGGCTCGGCCGGGCGACGGCGGATGACGCGGGAAAGCGCTTTCTGTCCGCGAGAATAGGAGGCCTTCTCCCGGGGTGACAAGGCTCCGCGCAGCGGCGGATTCAGAAACTGGAATGACGATCACACCGAGGGGCGATCGTGCACATGTATGTGACGATCGTTCAGGCAGGCGCACATGCGCGGACGTCCCCCTGGGATATCCGGGTCACCGAGGCCGCCGCGCACTCGGCCACTGGGCCCGCGTCACCGCGCCACCCGGTCGCTCGGCCACCCGACCACCGCGCCGCCTGAGCCGCCGCGCCACCGCGCCACCGGACAGCCGCACACCACCACGCCACCGGCACAGCGCGCGGTGCCGGTCGTCACCACCCGCCGCATCGAGCACCTGAGCCCCTGGGCCACCGCGGGGAACGCATCTCGGGAGCGAGTCGGGAACGGGGGCGCTCACCCCGGCCGCCATGAGGCGCTTCAATGCCCAGGTGATGAACTGGACGCAGATGCACGACTGCTACGGGGATGTCGATCGCGTCCCCGCCCTTCTGGAACAGGTGGAGCTTGAGGACAGCCCGGAAGCATGGCGGGAGCTGGGACACCGGCTGGTCCTGGAACACGATCTCGTCTTCCCCGCCGGCTTCGCCGCCCTGCCGCGCCTGATGTGTCTTGCCTCCAGGAGCGCACCAGCGCGTGGACTGGCGGGAACGATCCTGCGACGCGCGGCAGGTCACCACGGCTGCGATGATCTGCTGGCGAACTGTGCCGACGCGATCGCGGAGTTCCACAAGCTGCTGGACCGGCATCTGCAATCGCGGCCGGTCGACTACCTCGCGGCCTTCCGCGATTCGCTCGCAGCCATGGAGGAGTACCATTGGGCGGCCGTCCTGGGAGACTTCACGGATGACTTCTACCACCTGGCCTGCCCCAGCTGTGCCGTGGAAGTGACGATCGCCATCGGGGACCACGGGCGCTATTCAGCGATCCGTGACTGGAACCTGGGCGACGTGGACCGTCGTGGCCTGCGGCCGGCGTCCTTCGAGGAACTTTCCGGCACCGGCCGGTGGATGCACGAGACTGCCGTCCGTGACGGGCAGGAGGCACTCGCCGAGGGAATCGCCCACCTCTTCGGCAAGGCCGTATGCCCACGCTGCGCCGGCGTGTTCGGCATCGCGGACGAGTACACATCCGCCAACCGCCCCGTCCTGGGGTAGGCCAGGCTGGATCGGGATGCCGGTCCGCTGCCGGAAGACAATGCCGTTGATCACCGCACGGTGGCTCTTCCATCGCCCGCCTCGGCCTGCACTCCTCGGCAGGTGCGGTTCCAGCCGGGCCCGCTCCACATCTGCCGGAGAGCCCCACCCCACAACGGACGGAACGATTCACCGGGCCGGCCGACCGCACGCCGCGCAGGCGAGGACGGAGCCGAGCCCGAACACATCGGTCGCACCGCTCAAACGCCGGGAGCCGGAGGCCTGTTCGGGCGCCATGCAGGCGGGCGTGCCCACGACCATGCCGGTCCCGGTCAGCTGGCTCTGTTCGGCGGCGCGAGCGATGCCGAAGTCGATGAGGGTGAGCCCGTCGAGGGTCAGCATGATGTTGGACGGCTTGAGGTCCCGGTGCACCATGTCGAGCTCGTGCACGGGCGCCAGGCCCGCCGCCACCTCTCGCAGGAGCAGCCACAGCGCCTGCGCGGGCAAGGGCCCACCGTGCGCCTCGGCGGCCTCCCTCAGGGTCAGCCCGGGGACGTACGCGGTGGCGAACCACGGGGGCAGCGCGGTGCGGTCGCCGGCGACCAGTGGCGCGGTGGCCCGCGGGGGCAGCCGGGAGATGTTGTCCAGCTCGTGCCCGAAACGGCGCAGGAGTCCTCGTCCTCGCCGACGACGGAGGAGAGCAGTCGCTTGACGGCGACGTACCGGCCCTCGTGGACCCCCAGGTACACCCGCCCCATGCCGCCGGCTCCCAGCCGGCCCGCCAGCGGGATCGGTCCGATGCGGTGCGGGTCCCCCGCCTCCAGCGGCTCGGCGCCGCACCCCTGCAGCTCCACCACGTCAGCCCCGTCAGGAAATTGGAATCCTTTTCTAGAACGTCATCATCATAGAACCGGATCTTGGCGGCGGGGAGCGCCGAGCTTCAACTGCGCCTGCCGCGCGGCAGGTTGGGCCGCACCGGCCCGCGTGCACCTCGGTGTGTCGCTCACGGCTCGGGGACGATGAACGGCAGGGGCTCCGCAGGTACACGGAGCCCCCCCACCCGACATCCACCTCCCCCCGGCGGCCGGTCACCTACTGCGCCGCCACGATGCGCTCGACCGCCGCCGCCACCAGCTCCTCGCGCTCCGCCTCCGTGAAGACGTCCGGCAGGGTGAGCTGCTCCACGATCAGCCAGTTGAGGGCCAGCATGAGCAGCTTGACGGCCATCGCGTCGCCGGGGAGGCCGGACGCCTCGTGGTAGGCGACGTTGGCGTCGACGTCGGCCCGGACCCGCTCGGTGAGGACCTTGCGCAGTTCGGGGCGGCGGGTGGCCTCGAGGCGGAGTTCGAGCAGCGCGAGGTAGCCGGTGCGGAACGCGGCGACGCGGCCGACGACTTCCCGCATCAGCTCCGCGTACGCCTCGCGGTCGCGGCCGGCCGCCTGCTGGCGGGCGATCACGGCCTCGTCGGGCTGGAGCCGTTCGTAGACACGGGCGCCGGCCTGAGTGAGCAGGTCGTCGCGACTGGCGAAGTAGTTGGACGCGGTCCCGGGGGGCACGGCGGCCTCGCCGTCGACGGCCCGGAAGGTCAGACCCCGGGCCCCCTCCCTGGCCAGCACCTCGATCGCCGCGTCGACGAGGGCGGCACGCCGCTGGTCGTTCCGTCTCACCATTGACACCACTCCACATGTAGTACTACGTTGCCGACACTACAAGGAGAGTACTACATATGGAGTTATCACATATGCGCAAGCTCGTGTACTACGTCGCCGTCTCGCTGGACGGCCGCATCGCGGGTCCGGGCGGCGAGTTCGACTTCTTCCCGTCCGGTGACGCACAGCAGAGCGCTGCCTACAGCGCCTGGGTCAACACCCTCTACCCCGAGACCGTCCCGACCGCCTACCGCGCCGCCGCCGGCCTCGCCGACGCACCCAACCGGCACTTCGACACCGTCGTCATGGGTCTCGGCACCTACCGAGGCCCCCTCGACAGGGGGATCACCAGCCCGTACGCGCACCTGCGCCAGTACGTGGTCTCCAGCACGCTCGGGCCCGGCGTGGACCCGGCCGTCACCGTGACCCCGGGCGACCCGGTCGCCCTCGTCCGCGACCTCAAGCGGGAGGAGGGCACCGGACTCGACGTGTGGCTCTGCGGCGGTGGCAAGCTCGCGGGCGCCCTGCTGCCCGAGATCGACGAACTGGTGGTCAAGAGCTACCCGGTCGTGGCCGGCGCGGGGATCCCTGCCTTCGACGGCGTCTTCGACCCCACCGTTTTCGAGGTCGCCGAGCGCACCGCCTTCCCCAGCGGCGTCACCCTGACCCGGCTCACCCGCCGCTGAGCCCTTCGCGACCAGGGGGTGTCCTGCCGAGGGGGCGCTTGTAATAGCGCCAGGGGAAGGATCCGGAGCCGACCTGGATCCAGCCCTCCTTCTCCATCCGGCGGTGCCGCGAGCCGACGGCGAAGGGCACCCTTCGATGCTCCCAGGGGCGGTCCGACTTCTCCACGACGTGGAAGAGCGGTCCGTAGTCCACCACCTGCCAGCCGTCGCGCCCCGCTTCGGCCAGCGCCTGCATCTCGTTGAAGGCCGTCAGCGGCGTCAGCACCCGTCGCTCCGCCGCTCCGCCGGAGACGTCCGGCCCGGGGCCCTTGCCGGCGAACCGCTGCTGCGCGGCCTGCCGGCTCACGCCGAGGACGCCGCCCACGGTGTCCCAGCTATGGCCAGCGGCCCTGGCGCCCTGGACCGCTTCGCGCAGCAGTCGGCTCATCTCCTCGGCGCCGACACGGGTGGCGGCCACCAGCCGGAGGTAGCTGCGCGGGTCGCGCTCCAGCGAGTCGGCCAGCCCCTCGGGCGCGTCCAGCACAGCGGCCGCGACGGCTTCCCGGATGCGGAGGATCTCCTCCTCGCCGAGCAGTTCGGGCTCGTCCGTCATCGCCGCCCGCCCGCCTCGGCGGCGCCCAGCGGCTCCAGGGCGTCGAGCGTCTCCAGGTCGCGCCGCAGACGCTCCGCTTCCGCCTCGGCGGTCCGGTTCTTCGCGGCCGACGCACCGATGAGCGCTCCCATGGCCAGGACGATCAGCAGATCGGCGCCGAGCAGGGCGAGGAACGAAGGAGTCGCGAGGTCGTCGGCGAACGAGATGCCCATGGCGATCAGCGCGGTGGCGGCGGCGAGGAGACCGGGGGTCGCGGGCGGAACCGCGACCGCGGTGCGGGTCGATGTGTTCATGACGTCAAGGTTTCCTTGACACCGTGACCCTTGTCAAGGATTCCTTGACAAGGGTTCGCGCCGGGGTGCGCGACCCGGCGCACGACGGCCTGAAGTGTGCTGCCGCCCCCGTGCGCCCAGTAACCTGTCCCCCGGGTGATCACACCGGGGGCGAACGTGAACGAGGACGCAAGACCCGAGTTGCGGGGGGTACCGGCAGGCAGCGGAGGGCCGGGGCACGGACCCGCGGCGCCGGCCTGGCCGGTGTGGCGGCCGGACTTGCCCCGCCACGCGCCCAGCCGGGAACCGTATCTGCTCGCCGCACTGCGCATGACGGCGCCGAGCGGGCGCGTCTGGCAGCAGCACCGCCTCGTCGAGAACGCGAACCTGCGCGTCCGGCTCGTCCCGCTGCTCGGCACCCTGCCCCTGAGCCATTCCCTGCTCCAGGAACCCCACGGCGGACAGCCGTGCCGCTTCCTCCACGACGAGGTGCGGATCTGGCGCGACCCCGACCCGCAACGCTGGCCCAACACCCTCTACCGCCAGTTCGTGGAGGACGACGGCTTCCGGCAGGGCCTCGGCGAAGTCACCCTCACGCTCCGGCTCCTGACGCCGGAGGGCGACGATTTCGTCTGCTCGCGCACCATAAGCGAGTGCAACATACGGGCCGACGGACGGCTGCTCCTCACGCAGGTGCCGGAGTGCGTGCCCGAGCGGTGACGACGGCCGGCGGCGGTGCCCGCCCGCACCGTCGCGCCGCCGGCCCGCGGAAATGGTTTGCGGGCCCCGCACCCGGGGACCGACAGTGACCTGATGCAATCCGAGCCCCACTTCACCGTCCGTCCCGCCACCGTCGGCGACGCGCCCCTGATATGCGCCCTGCTCAACGAGATCGACACCATCGAGACGGGCCGGCCCGACACGGACCTGCACACCGTCGAGTCCGAGCTCGCCCACCCGGAGATCGACCTGCGGGAGGACTCCTGGCTCGCCTTCGCGGGCGACCGCCTCGTCGCCTACGCGCTGGTGTGGGACGATTCCCGAGCCGAACGCATCGATGCCGACCACTACGTGCTCCCGGGCCACGACGCCGCCGGGGAGGGGCTCCTGGCCATGGCCGAGGAGCGGGCGGCGGCACGGGCCGGTGCCAACGGCGCGTCACGCGCCGTACTGCACCTGCACCTCAATGCCCGGCCCACCACCGACGTGGACATGCTGGGCCGTCGGGGCTGGCTGCGGGTGCGGCGCTACCACGTCCTGTCGCGCCCGCTGTCCGGCGCCGACCTGGCCGCGCCCGAGCCGCCCCCGGGACTGGTGCTGCGCGACTGCACCGACGAGGCGGACCGGCGGCGCGCCCACGCCCTGGTGCAGGAGACGTTCAGCGAGCACTTCGACCACCAGCCGCGTACGTACGAGCAGTGGCTCGACGACATCGCGGGCGCCCACGTCAACTGGTCGCTGGTCTGGGTCGCCTCCCTCGGCACGGACGACGTCGCCGTGCTGTTCTCCCGCAACGACCGGCAGAGCATGGGCTGGATCAACAACATCGGCGTGCGCGCGCCGTTCCGGGGCCGCGGGATCGCCGGCCACCTGCTGCGGCACGCCTTCGCCGCGTACGCCGCCCGCGGCCGCGACACCATCGGGCTCGGTGTGGACACGCAGAACGAATCGGGAGCGCTGCGCATCTACGAAGCGCACGGCATGCGCACCGATTACGCGGTGGACACCTGGGAGGTGGTCCTCCCCGCACGGCTCCCCACGGCCTGACACGCCGCGGGGAGCGGGCGGGGCCGGCGGCGCGGGCGCGCCGGAGCGCCGCACGGCGTGGGGTCCCGCAAGCACGCGGGCGCCGGGCCCGTACCGCCGTCGCTCAGAACGACTGCACCATACGGGCCAGTTCGGCCACGGCCGCCGCCAGCGGTGCCGCGGGCTGGGCGAACAGCGTCAGCCGTTCCAGCGCGCGTCGTACCACCCCCGGCTCGGGTGAGCCCTCGTCGAGCTCCTCCCGCAGCCTGCGCAGCTCGGCACGGGGCGCCTCCTGGTCCGGCAGCGCGGCCCGGTGCTCCTCCAGCAGGCGCTCGACGAGGAGGATCAGGGCGTCCACCTGCGCGCGCTGGTCGGCGGTCGGAGCCTGCAGGGAGATCCGGCCGGCCACCGCCCTGGCGTTCGGGCCGACCGCCTGGTTGGCGACGTGGCTGTGGCCGCCGTACTGCTGCACACCGAAGTTGAGCACCTGGGAGGGCTCGTCGGGAGACTGATGGGGTTGACCGGACACGTTCTCCTCCTGCTGCCGGACGGTGCCGCGCGCCACCTGGCCCGCGCCGCTGACTGTCACTGACCCGCGCCGGTGCCGGCGGCCCGCGCCGGGGCCCCGGCGGTGGCCGATGCGGCGGAGGCCCGGGCCCCGGGGCCCACGGCCTGGTTGCCCACCATGCTGACCCCGCCCGTCTGCAGGACGCCGTGGTTCAGGATGGTCTGCGTCTGGGTACGGAAGTCGGCCGTGTCCACGCCGTGCTCGTCGAGGAAGTCCCGCACGGCCGCCAGCACGTGCCGGTCGAGGGCGTGCAGCGCCCGCTGGGCGTCCCCGGACTGGAAGTGGTGGAAGTACTCGGGGCCCTGGGCGACCTCGCGGATGCTCACCCGGGCTCCGCGGTCGAAGGCGGGGTCCTCGTGGGCCGCCCGCAGTTCCCGGCGCAGACGGCGGGGCCCGCGGTACTCGGCGGCGGCGTCGGACAGGCACGACCAGGGGGCGGCCCACAGTGCGCCACCGGCGCGCCGCAGTGCCGTGAGGACGAGGGCGGGGCTGCGTCCGGTGCGGGGGTCGGCCGGCGGCAGCAGGTCGACCGCGTGCAGGTCGCGCCGCACGGGCCCGAGGACGAACTTCTCGCAGCGCAGGTGCAGCGTCCTGCCCACGACCGCCACGTGCAGGAAGTGGCTGGGGACCACCTCGCCGCCCCACAGGGGCACGTGGGACGCGAGGCAGTGCCGGGCGACGCCGTCCGGCCGGAGGGCGATGCCGCGCACATCGCCGGCGGACAGCCGCGTGGTGGGAGCGAGCCGCGGGTCGGGAAGGAGGGAGGGCTCCTGGGCGAGTTCCCGGCCGCTGACGAAGATCCGGTCCTCCACCACCAGTCCCGTGAGGCGTGAGCATTCTCCTGAGGGCTGAGCGTTGCGGACCTGCCCGCTCCCCTGCCCCGGTACCGGCGGCCGGCCGGACGGCGGCAGACCGTCCGCAGCCTCACGCAGACGGCGGCGCAGGCGCTCCACGACGTCCCATGCGTCGAAGTCGGCGACGCCCCGCGGGAGTTCGGCTCCGGCGCCACCCGGCGGGCCGGACGGCAGCAACGGCAGGGCGAGGGCCCATTGCGATTCCCGCCTGCCGTACCCGATGAACGGCGAGAAGCCGCTGTAGCAGGTGACGTTGCCCCGCTGGGCGTCGGCCACGGCCGCGATCCTGGAGGCCGCCCATGGCTCCACCGCCCCCGGCCGGGGCAGTGCGTCCGGGTCGAACGCGTCCCTGCGGAGCGCTCCGCGCATGCGTGCGTCGACGTCCGTCTCCTCGTCCAGCACGATGCGCAGGGCCATCGCCGCGCCGACGAGGGTGGCGAGGAGCGGTGGGATGCCGAAGAGGTAGCCTCCGGTCAGCCAGCGCAGCACGCCCGGGAGGGGAAGGGCCGACAGCGTCAGCCCCGCCCCCGCACCGGCCGCGAGCAGCGCCGCCGCCGCTCCGGCCAGCCGCCACGCGGCTTCGGACGTCCGCGGCAGTTCCCGTCCGCGTACCGGGCGGCGCTTCGCCCGCGCCGCGGCCGCGCCGCCCAGGGCGCGCAGGGCGAGCGGGGCGAAGAGGAGCCACAGCGGTCCGAACAGCGCGACGAGTCCCCAGGCCGCGGTCAGTCTGCGGTCCCGTCGGCGGCGGAGCCGGCGCGCCGTGAGGCTGTGCCGGGCCACGGGGACCAGATCGACCCCGGGTGACACGGCGATCGCACCGAGCCCGTCCCCCAGCACGTCCTCGACCACGCGGCGGACGAACGCGGGATCGGTGTAGGCGGCGGCGCACAGGTAGCGGGTGACGTCACCCGGCACGGTCCCGGTGGCGACGGCCTCGGGTGCGTCCGGTGTCGAGGTGCCCATGGGGATGCTCCGTTCACGGGTACGGGACGACGTCCGGCGCCGGGCCCGTGGCGCCGGTGTGCCCGCCCTGGCGTACACGACGGCGATGAGCAGGCCCAGGGGCACGCCGAGGAGGAGGCCGTCGACGGTGAAGTTGACGAGGACGGTGGAGGGGTCGCCGCCGAAGGCGAAGATGGTGTCCGGACCGGATGTCGCGATCACGGCCCACGAGAGCACCGTGCTGGAGAGGGAGATCAGCAACCCGGTACCGAGGGCGGCGGCCCACCGGACACCCGGCGCCGGCGCCCGGATCACGAGCCGGGGCACCAGGGTGATGACCCCGAGAAGCAGGCCGGCGAGCGCCACGTAGCCCCGCCAGGTCACCAAGTGCGGAAGGTCGTCGGGTGTCGGCGTGGACCACTGCGGGACGAACAGCGCCCGGTGCAGCAGCATCAGCACGCCCTCGCGGGGCCACCAGACCAGCAGCAGCTCACGCGCCCACGGGCTGCCCGCCGCCACCAGGATCCCGCACAGGAGGACGGTTCTCCCCCTGTCGCCCGCTCTCCTCATGGCTCCCCCCGCCCATCCGAGACTCCGTACTCTAGGAAGCCGGAGCGCGGATGTCAGCCGAATGCGTGACGGGCGGAGGTGTTTTCCGGCCGAACGGGGACGCTGCCGGAAAATGAGCGAACTGTCGCTGCTTCAGCGGTGGTTCACGCCCGGGGGGGCGGCGGTGCGATGCGGGGGCGGTGCACGGGCTTCCTGCGGCGTCGGCGTGGCCCGTCGTCAGACGTAGACCACGCTCACCGTCCGGAAGCCCAGGGAACGCAACAAGCCCTCCATCATCGCGGTCGTGTTCTTCTCCGCCCGTGCGGTCAGGCCGCTCTCCCGGGCCGCCTCGCCGATGCGGCGGGCGGCCAGCCGGTGCACCGCGCGTTCGTCCGCGGGGTTGTCGGAGAACAGGTCTCCGAGGCGGTCCAGCAGCCCGCGCTGCTTCGACACCGCGTACGAACGCTCGGGGTCGAGAGCCGGCGCGCCGAGCCGTGCGCGCGGCAGGCGCAGCGTGACGGCGCTGCGGTCCTCGTTCACCGTGACGTTCTTCGGACCGGTCCGGCCGAGGTCGACGTACGCGCTCACCGAGCCGGCTCCGACGTACAGCGTCCGGGTGCCCCGCAGGGCGTCGGGCAGGAACTTCGCGTCCTTCTCCAGGTCGACGACGATCTGGTAGGTGCCCACCGCGCCCTCGTAACGGCTCATGTTCTGGATCGAGGTGAGGAGCGCGGGTCCCGAGCGGTCATGGGTCTCCTCGCCGAAGAGGTCGCCGAGGCCGCGCAGCGGGCCCAGGCGCACCGCGACGTCGAGCAGGAGCAGCAGGCAGAGGAGTACGGCGGGGACCGTGATCCACCACCGCGGGCGGGCGCGGCGGGTGGCCGGTGGGCGGCGGTCGGTCGTGTCGAGGGTCTCCACAACGCCCTCGTGCCCGCGCTGGTCATGAACACTCCCCGGGAAGCGCCGTCCGCCGGGCCGGCGGTGCGGACTCCGCCAGCAGACCCAGTTCCTGGGCGCGCAGGACCGTGCTCAGGCGGTCGACGGTGTCCAGCTTGCGGTAGAGGTTCTGCAGGTGTTTGTGGACCGTCCGCTCCGAGATGCGCAGCCTGCGGGCGATCCCGGTGGCGGGCAGTCCGCCCGCGAGAACGCGGAGGACGGCCGTCTCACGGGGTGTCAGCCCGTACCGGGCGGGGTCCGCCTGCTCGGTGCGGTGGCAGTGGCCCAGCAGCCGGGCATGGGCGGCGGCTCCGGACAGCAGGGGCTGCACCTGTGCCGCGTACAGGCGTTCCTGGGGCAGGAAGTCGGCTCCCGCGCGGTGGACGATGAATCCCTGGACCGTGCTGCCGGGGGCGGGGAGCGGGATGCCGAGCATCTGGTGCGTGCCGAGCGTCTCGCGCAGCGCACCGGCCGTTCCGCTGCCCCGCCAGGTCCGCTCCCCCACGATCTCGGCGGCGGTCCGCGGGGTCCGGTCCGGCGTCGCGCCGTAGTGCCCGGCGAACGGATAGCCCTCCCTGATGTGCCGGGCCGCTTCCGGGCCGAGCGCGGCCGGCTCGGCGGAGTCCCTGCGCCAGGCGGTGACGGCGCCGTCGGACGGCGTCCACTCGGCGTCCTTCTTGAGCAGGAGCGTGCCGTCGAGGCTCCGCAGCAGCTCCGAGGAGATCAACGGCCAGACGTCGTCGGGACGTCCGGCTTCCAGGACGCCCACGGCGAGGTCCAGCATCCGCTTGTAGGCGCTCGTCGGCAGGTCTGACACGGTCCCCCTCCATGGTCCATACGTACTTCTACCCATGGAAACGGCGGAGGCCTCGCTGCCATCGTGGGCGTACCGGATCCCCACCGGACAGCACGGGCGGGCCTTCCTCACACCCGCCCCGGTCGTGGACGCCCCGCCGTATCCCGCCGGCGGGGCGTCCGCTGTTCCCCGGTTCGCCGGCGGACGCTACCGGGTCACGAGGCGTGCACCTCCAGGGCGGCGCGTACGGCCGACTCCAGGGCGCCTTCGATCCAGGCCGGCTTCACGGACGTGTGGTCGCCGGCGAAGTGCAGGGGCCCTTCCGGGGCGGGGATGGCGGGCAGGAGCTCGGTGTGCTGTCCCGGCAGGAGCACGGATGCCTCGCCGTACGCGTACGGGTCGCGCAGCCAGCTCTGGGTGCGGCCGGCACCGGTGTAGAAGACCTCGATGCGCTGTCCGTAGACCTGCTGCATACCGCTCAGGGCGTGCGGGTAACGGGCTTCGTCGGGCAGCGAGTCCCAGCGCAGCGCGTCGTCGGCCCAGCTGTACGAGGCGAGGACCACGCCGCCGCGGCTGCCGGGCACGGGGTGGGACGGGTTGAACATGAAGCGGTTGGCGTTGTCCGTCACGGAGCCGCCGCCGCGGACCTGCGCCGCCTCGGGCTGGTCGCGGGTGGCGTGCCGGTTGGCGGCGTAGTGGACGCGCTGGGCGGGGCTGATCCACCCGCGGGGCACGGAGGGGTGCGCGCCCAGCAGGCTCCCGTCCGCGGCGGCGGCGCCGGTGCGGTAGGCGTCGTACAGATCGGGGCCGATGAGGCCGAGTTCCCGCTTCCAGTCCTCCTCGCTGAACTCCCACCAGCGGCGGCTGAATTCGAGGAGGACCTTGGTGGCGCAGTCGTAGTGGAGCTCGGTGACGGCCCGGCGCTTGGCGTAGGACATCAGCGGCGCCACCTGCACGTGCCGGAGGCCCGAGAAGGGGACCGTGACCACGGCGGCGTCGGCGGTGAACTGCTCGCGCACGACCGGGCCGTCGCGGCCTTCGGAGACGGTGTCGACCCAGACGTGCGGGCCGCCGGCCCGGACGTGCCGCACGTCTCCGCCGGGCCGCTCCGGGTCGAAGTACTCGATGCGGGTGACCCGGCGGTCGAAGCGCACCAGGTCGCGGACGTGGCCCAGCAGCGCGTCGGGCAGGACGGCCGTTCCGCCCTCCAGCTCCCAGAAGGCCGTGTCGGGGCTGATGAGCGAGGAGCCGGTGAAGCTGTGGATGAAGGACAGCGGCAGTCTGGAGGTGAGGTTCTCCAGGGTGCCGACGAGGTCGACGGTGCGCTCGTCGAGTCCGGCGTGCTCGGTGAGGAACCGGAACATCGACCAGTCCCCGAAGCGCTGCACGACCCGGGCCCAGCCCTGCACGCGCTCCGGCAGGGGCTTGTCCACCCGCTTGCCGTCGGGGCCCACGTGGCTGAACTCGTCGCGCACGGGGTCCAGGGCCTTGCGGAGGATGGTGGCCGCGGGGGTGTCCCAGTGGGCGCGCGGGACGCCGAAGGACCGGTTGATCCGGCGGGGGGCGCGGGCGTAGTCGGCGCGGCGCATGCGGATGCCGTTGACGTGGATCCACGTACGGCCGACGGGGCGGCCGTCGGGGTCGACGTCCACGTAGTGGAAGCGGCGCTTGGGCAGGTCGAGCCGGTCGATCAGGCCCATCACCAGGGGGTGGCTGCCGGGGATGCGCATGGCTCCCGCCTCGGCGTACTGGGCGGGGTCCGCGAAGGGTTGCGGTGCCTTCTCGTGTCCACCGGTGCGGAAGGTCTTGATCCGCCCGCCGGCGCGGTTGCCGTTGGCCTCCAGGACGGTCACGCGGTGTCCGGCGCGCCGGAGCAGCCACGCGGCCACCATGCCGGCCGGTCCCGCGCCGATGACGAGGACCTTCTTCGCGGGGGTGGTGCGCCGCGGCAGGCCTTTCTCGAGGACGCGTGCGTAGCCCGGCACCAGGGGCCGGTCGTGCTCGTCCACGACGAGCAGGGCCCGGGCCACGGCCAGGCACCGCTCGAAGTCCGCCACCCGCGCCCTGGAACCCGGCGCGGCCGGGGCGGCGGGCGCGGGGGCGTTCACGGCGGTGGGGGTCGCCGATGCGGTGCCGGCGGCGGTACCGGCGAGGGCCGTGGCGGCGGCGACGCCCCCGGCGGTCGTCGCGAACCGGCGCCGGGACAGCGGCGTACCGGAGGTCAGGTCGTCGTGATCTTGAGTCATGCGCTCTTCCTAGTGGAGTGGCGCGCGGCCTCACGGGGATACCGGGCAAGGCCCCCCGAACAGGGGACGGCGTCAACTCAGGGAGACGTGAGGAGCCCCGAAGTCGGGGCCATCGGCGAGATCCGGGGACGGGGGGCCACCGCGCGGTCCGCTTCGTCGTCAGTCCCTGGCGATCACGATGATCTCGTCGTGGCCGGACCACCGTCGCGGCGTCGCCTTGCAGGGGTTGATGCGCACGCCCGGGTCGCCCGCCGCGGTGGCGCCCGGGCCCGGGGGGCTGCGGAAGCCGATGGCGCACTCGCCGCGGCGCCTCGCCGACTCGACGACCGTGGCGAAGGTGGCCTCGCACCCCGGCCGCACGTAGTGGGCGGCGGGCCGGAGGTGGATTCCGTTGCCCTCGGGGGAGAACAGTTCCTCGAACAGCGCGGCGAGGTGGTGGTTCTGCGAGATCTGGGACATCAGCAGGCCGATCAGCTTGCCGCTCACGATGAAGTCGGCGCCGGGGCTGACCGGGGCGAGGACCCTGTTCCGGTCGTCGGTCATCTCGGTGACCACGGGGATCTCCCGTCCGGACGCGCGCTCCATGGCGCGCAGGAGCAGCAGGGTGACGAGCGTCCGGTCGTCCGGTTCGCCGTGGTAGCCGTGCTCGGGGCCGAGGACGATGACGCTGTCGTAGGACGCGACATCGAGGGCGTGGAGCGTGTCGGGCCGGGTCGGATCGCCGCGCCGGAAGACGACCGACAGGGTGTCACCGGCCGCGGCTCCGGAGACCCGTACGGCGGTGGCGGTCGTCTTCCCGCCCTCCGCCACGACCTCCAGGACCGAGCCGGGCAGCGTGCAGCGGGCCAGCTGCGTGACGATCCGCGGGGCGCGGCGGTTCCAGCCGAGCAGGAGCACCCGCTCGGGGCGGGCGGTCAGCTCCGGGCGCGGCATGATCACCGTGGGGTCGACGGGCGGGGGCGCGGGCGGCAGGACGGTGGTGTCGTCGTCCTGGGCGATGACCACCAGCGCGTCCTCGGGCCGGATCACCGTGTCGGGCGGCGGGCTCAGCGTGACGGTTCCGCCGTCGCGGACGAGCCCGACGACGCAGGACGTGGTGTACGCGAGGAGGGCTTCGCCGAAGGTGCGCCCGGTGAGCGCGGGTTCGGTGACCGTGTAGAACTCTGCGCCTTCGAAGTCGAGCAGCTCCTGGTGCACGGCGGACAGGCCCGGCTGACGGGCGGCCTGGACGACGAGCCGGGCGGTGATGTCGTCGACTTCGAGGACGGAGGCGTGCGGCCCGGCGGCGAGAGTGGCGGCCAGGCGGTACCGGTCGTCGCGCACCGCCGCGACGATGCGCACCGGGCTGTCGTCGCCGACCGCTGCCCGCAGGGCGAGCAGGGTCTTGACGATCTCACCGTCCTCCGACGGCTTGTCGCCCGGCAGCACCACGACGGCGTGGGCGGTGGCGGGACTGACCCGCAGGAGGTCGTTGGGGTCGGTGAGGCGTCCGCTGCGGCAGATCAGCCGGGTGCGGCCCGTGGCGCCCACCTTGGCGTCGAGCGCCTCCTCCATCTCCGTCTTGTTCTCGTCGGCGAGGACCACCACGGCGGCGCGGCGCTGGTTGGCGTTGGCCTCGACCAGCTCGGACACGACGGTGAACACCTGCTCCGACCAGCCGAGCACGACCGCGTGCCCGCGCTCCAGGACCGCGGAACGGCCCCTGCGCAGGGCGAGGAGCCTCTCGCTGAGTCCGGTCGTGATGAGGCTGACGAGAGTGGAGACGTACAGCAGGGCGACGAGGGCGAGCAGCACCGACAGCGCGATCCGCAGGGGCGGTCCCGCCTCGCCGCCGAGCCGCAGCGTCTCCCCCGTGTTCTTCCAGACCTCGACGAGCTTGCCCGACAGCGAGTCGGGGGCCCGGCGGTCCGTCCAGACCAGCACCGCGCTGGCGGGGACGACCAGGGCCAGGCAGGCGGCCACGAGCCATCCGACGAGGACGGGGGTGCCACCGGCGAGCGTGTTGTCGAACCAGTACCACGCGCGCTGTCCCAGGGCCGGTCGCCTCCCTGTCCCCGCGCCCGCCCCGTGCGGGCCCTGCGGCCGCGCCTTCCGGTCGCGCGCCCCGCCCCAGCCGTCACGCGGCCCGTCCCGGCCGTCACGCGTTCCGTCCCGGCCGTCCGCGCCCGGGGCCCTGCTGCTCCCGCCCGGGCGGCCCGGCGCCTCGTGGTCCGGGTGGCTCTCGTTCGTTTCACCCCCACGGTCCGCACCCTGCTGCCGGCCTGCGTCATCACTCGTCCTCCGCACGGCACCAGGGTGTGTCCCCGTACCGCCGGCACATCGGTTTCCCGTCGCAATTCATCCCATCGAGAACGGGAGGCCGGCCGTGTCCCGGTCGGGTCGCGGCCGTGTGCGCCGCCTACAGGAACCGGCGGATCGGGGTGACCGCCGCCTCCCTCAGGCGCTGCAGCGCGGCGCGGCGCCTCCAGCGGCGGAGGTCGATGACGGCGCTGTCCGCCAGGTCCTGGTCGAAGTGCTCGTCGAGGGTGGCGGTGAAGGTCTCGTCGAGCGCCGCCAGCATGACTTCCTCGTCGTGGTCCATGGAGCGGCGGTTGAAGTTCGTGGAGCCGATCAGGGACGCCACCCCGTCCACCGTGATGATCTTGGCGTGCATCATCGTGGGCTGGTACTGCCGGATCTCCACGCCCGCGCTCAGCAGTTCGGTGTAGTGGCTCTGTCCCGCCAGCTGGCAGGCACGCTGGTCGGTGTACGGCCCGGGCAGCAGGATCTGCACCTGCACGCCCCTGCGCGCGGTCGCGCAGAGCAGGTCGATGAAGTACGTGTCGGGGGCGAAGTAGGCCGTGGCCAGGCGGAAGCGCTCCTCCGCGGAGGTGAGCATGACCCGGATGAGGGTCTGCATGTCCTGCCAGCCGATGCTCGCCGATCCGCGGACGACCTGGACGATCGACGTACCGTGCTGGGCGTGTTCGGTGAACCGGTCCCGGTCGTCGTACAGCTCGTCGTGGCACTCGGCCCAGTTCTGCGCGAACGCGGCGGCGATGCCGTCCACGGCCGGGCCGCGGACCTGTACGTGCGTGTCGCGCCACTCGCCGGGGTTGCGGGCGTCGCCGCACCACTCCTCCGCTATGCCGACACCTCCGGTGAAGGCGGTGTGCTCGTCCACGATGAGGGCTTTGCGGTGGCAGCGGTGGTTCTGTTTGAACGGCGAGAGCCAGAACGGCTTGCGGAACCAGGCGATCTGGACGCCCGCCGTGTCCATGGTGTCGAGCAGGTCGGTCTCGATCTGCCGCGCGCCGAAGCCGTCGAGCAGCAGCCGTACGCGGACACCGGCCCGGGCGCGTTCCGCGAGGGCGGCGGCCAAGTCGCGGGCGATCCTGCCGCGCCAGTAGACGAACGTCATCATGTCGACGGTGTGCTCCGCGCCGCGGATGGCGGCCAGCATGGCCGGGAAGATCTCATCGCCGTTGCGCAGCGGCACGAGCTCGTTGCCTTCGGTGGCGGCCACGCCGATCAGCCGCTCCAGACGGCGTCTCAGCCGTTGTTTGCGGGCCTCGCTGACGGAGGCGGGGTGTCCGAGGCTGGTCATGACGAACCTCCTGCTGATGGGGCCAACGACATAGGTGACAGGTGCCCCGAACAGCGCCACCGCAACAGCCGCTCACCCGGCGGTTGCGGCCCTGCATCGGTGGGGCGCGTGGGACCGGTGTGCCGCGTGCGGCGGCGCGGGTTGCGGTGGCAGGTGCCGCTGCGTGCGCCCTCGGTCACTGCCGGGTGAAGTGCAAGGGTTTCCCCTCTTCCTGCGCTGTTGGGGTGTCTGACATCGTGCGTTCGCCCCCTACACATTCGGCCCGGCGGCCCGACCGGCAAGCCGGGACTCGGAGGACGCATTGATACCTCACATATTCAGCCGGCTCCGGACACCTGTGGTCGCCGCCGTCGCGCTCGGTGCCACGCTCGGTGCCACGCTCGCGTTCGGAACGCCGGCCGTGGCCGCCGGCACGGCGCCTCAGGCGCCGCAGGCAGCCCAGGCACCTCAGGCGCCCGCGGCGAGCTGGGCCGCCGGGACCCGTGCCTACCTCGTCATCGCCGCGCCCGGTGACCTGTCGGCCGTACGGTCGGCAGTGACCGCCAACGGCGGTTCGGTGTACGCGTCCTACGACGCGATCGGTGTGGTCGTGGCGCATTCGGCGTCGGCCGGCTTCGCCTCCGCCCTGCGCGCTGTGGCGGGAGTCCAGCAGGTGGGCGCGACGCGCACCTCGGACGTGCCGGCCGACGCGTACAACCCCGCGCTCCCGGCGAACCCGGCCCAGTCGCCGACCACGCTGACGGAGAGCCTGACGCGCTGGGACATGACGCAAATCAAGGCGGACCAGGCCTGGGCGGTGTCCACCGGGTCGGCGGCGGTCAAGGTGGGCGTGCTGGACACGGGCGTGGACGACCAGCACCAGGACATCGCGCCGAACTTCAACGCCGCCGACTCCGTTTCGTGCGCGTACGGCAAGCCGGACACGCGCGCGGGCGCCTGGCGGGACATCGACACGCACGGCACGCACGTCGCCGGTACGATCGCGGCCGCGAAGAACGGCAAGGGTGTCGTCGGTGTGGCCCCGGGGGTCAGGATCTCCGCGGTGCGCATCGCCGAACCGGGCAGCGGGCTGTTCTTCGCGGAGAACACCATCTGCGGCCTCATGTGGGCCGGTGACCACGGCTTCAAGGTCACCAACAACAGCTACTACACCGACCCGTGGCAGTTCAACTGCCCGGACAACGCCGACCAGGCCGCCATCATCGAGGGCGTCAAGCGCGCTCAGGAGTACGCCGAGCGCCACGGCTCCCTGCAGGTCGCGGCGGCCGGCAACTCCAACCTGGACCTGGCCAACAAGACGGTCGACACGCAGAGCCCGAACGACTCCACCCCGGTCACCCGCACCATCACCAACGCCTGCCTCGACATCCCGACCGAGCTCCCCGGCGTGGTGACGGTGGCCGCGATGGGCAAGGGCAACGTCAAGGCCTCGTACTCCAACTACGGCAACGGCGTCATCGACATCGCCGCGCCCGGCGGTGACGGCACGTCCGGTGTCTACTCCACGCTGCCCGGCGGCAAGTACGGCAACAAGAACGGTACGTCGATGGCCTCGCCGCACGTCGCGGGCGTCGCCGCGCTGATGGCGAGCGCCGACCCGGCCGCCACCCCGGCCGACCTGCGCGCCAGGCTCGGGGTGCAGGCCAACGACGTCGCCTGCCCGTCGGACAGCCGCTGCACCGGTACGACCACGAAGAACGGCTTCTTCGGCGAGGGCCAGACCGACGCGCTGAAGGCCGTCGCCGGCTCCACCCCGCCCCCCGGGTCGTACTTCGAGACCACCGCGGACGTCGCGATCGCGGACAACGCGACCGCCGAGAGCCCGCTGACCGTCTCCGGCCTGACCGGCAACGCGCCGGCCACGCTCCAGGTGGGTGTCGACATCAAGCACACCTACCGCGGTGACCTGGTCGTCTCCCTGGTCGCTCCGGACGGCACGGTGTACCTGCTGGAGGACTTCGCCAACAACGACGGCACCGACAACGTGGCCAAGACCTACACGGTCAACGCCTCCGCCGAAGCCGCCAACGGGACATGGAAGCTCCGGGTCCGGGACATCGCGACCCAGGACACCGGCAGGATCGACGCCTGGAACCTGACCTTCTGATCCCGCGACCCCCGCGCGACCTCTCGCACCGCCGCTGCCGTCGCGTGCCCCGACCGGGCGCGCGACGGCAGTGCCGTGGGGGGGGGGGGGGGGGGGGGGGGGGGGGGGGGGGGGGGGGGGGGGGGGGTTTGGGGGGGGGGGGGGGGGGGCCGCCCCCCCGGGGGGGGCGGGGGGGGGGCCCCCCCCCCCGGCCCCCGCCGGGGGGGCCGGCGCCGGTGCGGTAGGCGTCGTACAGATCGGGGCCGATGAGGCCGAGTTCCCGCTTCCAGTCCTCCTCGCTGAACTCCCACCAGCG